>JAIRTN010000030.1 GCA_031254905.1 Coriobacteriales bacterium | reverse complement strand
ACCTTCTCCCTACAAACGTGCCACTGGCACGTTTGCTTAACGGTCGAAGCCCTCTCGGGTTCGAGTCCTCCATCCCCCAGCTACCTATAGACTTCCTTTGCAGGAAGATTATCAATAATGGAGCGGACAACGGGACTCGAACCCGCGACCCCAACCTTGGCAAGGTTGTGCTCTACCAACTGAGCCATGTCCGCATGTGCAAGATGCTATTCTACGGAAGCCTTGCGTTTGACGCAAGCCAGATTTGAGATTTAGCGGCGAAAAGGTGAGAGAAGCTGTGGGAGGGCGCACAAAAAGGCACGCAAAAAGCCACGCGAACCCGGGGAGAGAAAATAAAGAAGATGCCGATGATACCCGCCTTTTGGCGGTTTTGGCGGTATTCCGAGGACGGAGCTTCATAGTCTGTTTTCAAGTTGCTATAATCAAGGTATGAATAAGATGACGATAGTTATCCAGGCGGGGGGAGAGTCGAGGAGGATGGGCAGCCCCAAGGCGCTCGTTCCTTTTTGCGGCACTCCCCTTATCTGTCGTGGCCTGAAGCGTCTCGGCGTAGCGGCAGACGAACTCATCGTCACGTCAAATGACCAAAAAAGCCTCGACTTCCTTTGCAGCAAGGTAAAATTCGACGACAAACTCAAGATGTATTCGGACGTCTACGACATTCGCGGAGCGCTCAACGGCCTGTACACCGCCCTCTATTACGCAACGAATCCCTACGTGGGCGTCGTTGCCTGCGACATGATTTTCCCCTCGGCTTCCCTCCTCCTTGCCGAGCGCGACGCGCTAGAGGAAAGCGGCGCGGACATTGCCATCCCGGTCACGAGCCACGGCTACGAGCCCTTCCACGCGGTTTACCGTCGCACCACCTGTCTGCCCGTGGTACAGGCGATGCTGCTCGATGGCGAGATACGCGCCACTTCTTGGTTCGACCGCATGAAGCTGTACGAGTTTACGCCCGCTATGATTTTTGAGATTGACAGGCGCGGCGGTTCCTTTGTCAACGTAAACACGCCTGAGGAGTTGTCGGCTCTGGAGCGTCGTGTGCTGAGCGGAGAAATAAAAAAGAAGGGTGATTAAACCGTCTTTCTGAGGTGGGACGGCTGTGAGGGGAGGGCGCCCGTCCTTATCCCCCTTAAAAAGCGAAGATGGACACGCCCGGTGGCGTGGCATTTGACAGGCGATATATCCGGTGTTACTATTCCACTTCGCGGCTTTTCGGGCCGTATTGTTTTGTGCGCTCACACCGTTCATGTTGTCGAGCGTAACCGCAGGTAAGCGCAACAGAAGGAGAGTCGTTTTGCCTACTATTAACCAGTTGATTCGCAAGGGTCGCCAGCAGCAGGTCGATAAGAAAAAGACTCCTGCGCTCAAGGGCAATCCGCAGAAGCGCGGCGTATGCACGCGCGTGTACACCACCACGCCGAAAAAGCCCAAGTCCGCCCTGCGCAAAGTGGCCCGTGTCCGTCTTGTTAACGGCATGGAGGTAACAGCCTACATCCCCGGCATCGGCCATAATCTGCAGGAACACTCGATGGTACTCATCCGCGGTGGCCGTGTGAAGGACTTGCCGGGTGTGCGTTACAAGGTTATTCGTGCGGCTCTGGATTGCGCCGCTGTCAACGGTCGCAAGCAGGCGCGTTCGCGTTACGGCGCGAAGAAGCCCAAGTAGAGCCGGAAGGAGAAACCCATGCCGCGCAGAGCAGCAGCTATTCGCCGGGAGATAAGCCCGGATGGCGTGTATAACAACCGTCTGGTGACACAGCTTATCAACAAAGTCCTGTTTGACGGCAAGAAGTCCGTCGCGGAGGCAATCGTCTACGGCGCCTTTGGCATCGTGGAGGAAAAGAGCGGGAAGGACCCCCTCTCGGTGTTCAAACAGGCGATGGATAACGTGCGCCCCACGCTGGAGGTTAAACCCAAGCGCGTCGGTGGTGCCACCTATCAGGTGCCCATGGAGGTTAACTCGCGTCGTGCAACGACGCTCGCGATTCGCTGGATGGTCGATTTCTCGCGCAAGCGCAAGGAAAAGACCATGGCCGAGCGTCTTGCCTATGAGATTTTAGACGCCTCCAACGGCATCGGCGCTTCGGTTAAAAAGCGCGAAGACATCTTCAAGATGGCAGAGGCGAACCGCGCCTTCAGCCACTATCGTTGGTAACGAGGCTTCTCACATGGCAAGAACTCCACTGAAGGATACGCGCAATATCGGCATCATGGCGCACATCGATGCCGGTAAAACCACGACTACGGAGCGCATCCTTTATTACACGGGAAAGACGCATAAAATCGGCGAGGTACATGACGGCGCCGCGACCATGGACTGGATGGCCCAGGAACAAGAGCGCGGCATCACCATCACCTCTGCCGCGACCACTTGTTTTTGGCGCGACCATCGCATTCAGATTATCGATACCCCCGGCCACGTGGACTTCACGGCCGAGGTTGAGCGCTCGCTTCGCGTGCTCGACGGAACGGTTGCGGTGTTTTGCGCGGTTGGCGGCGTTCAGCCCCAGTCCGAGACAGTCTGGCGTCAGGCGCACCGCTACAACGTGCCGCGTATGGCCTTCGTCAACAAGATGGACCGCACGGGCGCGGATTATTTCTCCGTCATCGACCAGATGAAGGACCGCCTTGAGACCCGCACCGCCGTTTTGCAGCTTCCCATCGGCAGCGAGGACCGCTTTACCGGCCTTGTTGACCTCATTACGATGACCGCGTGGCAGTTTAACGAGGACGCGAAGGGCATCATCTACCCGGAAGAAACCGCCATCCCCGAAGGTTATCAGGGACGTGCCGAGCAGTATCATGAGCAGCTTGTTGAACTTGCCGCCGAATTTGACGATGACCTTTTGGTGAAGGTTCTTGAAGGCGAGGAGTACAGCGTTGCCGAGGTACGCGCGGCCATCCGCAAGGCAACCATTGCCTGCGAGATTACGCCGGTTATCTGTGGGGCCTCCTTTAAGAACAAGGGCATCCAGCAGTTGCTCGACGCCATCATCGACTTTTTACCCTCACCGCTCGATATTCCCGCCATCAAGGGAATCGACGTCAAGACCGACACCGAGGTCGAGCGCCTCGCCGATGCGAAGGAGCCCTTCTCGGCCCTTGCCTTCAAGGTCATGACGGATCCCTTTGTCGGTAAACTCACCTACTTCCGCGTTTATTCCGGCTCGCTCGATGCCGGCAGCTACGTGCTGAACGCCACCAAGAACAAAAAGGAGCGCATCGGCCGCTTGCTGGAGATGCACTCCAACTCCCGTGAAGATGTCGAGCGGGTTTCGGCGGGCGACATCTGCGCCGCCGTCGGCCTGAAGGACACCTCCACGGGCGACACGCTCTGCGTCGAGGGAAGCCCCGTCATCCTTGAGTCGATGGTCTTCCCCGACCCGGTTATCGACATCGCCATTGAGCCGAAAACGAAGGCTGAACAGGACAAACTCGGCGTAGCCCTCCAGAAACTTGCCGAGGAAGACCCCACCTTCAAGGTGGCGACGAATCAGGAAACCGGCCAGACGGTCATCGCTGGCATGGGCGAGCTTCATCTCGAAATCATCGTTGACCGCCTGCTGCGCGAGTTTAAGGTTGAGGCGAACGTCGGCAAGCCGCAGGTTGCCTATCGCGAAACCGCTGGCAACCCGGTCATGGGTGTCGAAGGGAAGTTCGTACGCCAGTCCGGCGGACGCGGCCAGTACGGCCACGCCATCATCAACCTCTATCCTCAGGAACCGGGTGCCGGTTATGCCTTCGATAACAAAATCGTCGGCGGCACCATCCCCAAGGAATACATTACGCCGGTCGACAGGGGCATCCAAGAGGCGCTTGTTTCGGGCGTCATAGCAGGGTTCCCCGTCGTTGACGTGCGCGTTGAGTTGGTCGACGGCTCCTATCATGAGGTCGACTCCTCTGAGGCCGCTTTCAAGATTGCCGGTTCGATGGCGGTTAAAGCCGCTCTCAAAAAGTCGCAGCCGGTGCTGCTCGAGCCGATGATGGACGTCGAGGTTGAGACACCGGAGGATTATCTTGGTGACGTCATGGGCAATCTGTCCGCGCGTCGTGGCCAGATACAGGGCATCGATGACAGGGGCGGCGCCAAGGTCATCAAGTCGATTGTTCCGCTCTCTGAAATGTTCGGCTACGCGACCGACCTGCGCTCATCTACGCAGGGACGCGCATCCTATACTATGCAATTCAGTTCTTATGAGCCTGTTCCCAAGAGTATCGCCGAGGAAATCGTGTCCAAAGCCGGAGGTAACGCCTGATGGATTTTGAGCGCTTAGAATTCATCAGCGAATATAACGAAGGAGATAGTTGATGGCAAATCAGAAAATCAGGATTCGTCTGAAGGGCTATGACCACGAGATTGTGGACCAGTCCACCAAGCTCATCGTCGATACCGCCCAAAAGACAGGTGCTAAGGTATCAGGACCGATACCGCTGCCCACGGAGCGCAACCTGTACTGCGTCATCCGCTCGCCTCACAGGAACAAGGACAGCCGTGAGCAGTTTGAGATGCGTACCCACAAGCGCTTGGTGGACATCCTCGAGCCCACCCCGAATACGGTGGACTCGCTGATGCGCCTTGACCTGCCGGCGGGCGTTGATATCGAAATCAAGCTGTAGGTTCGGTTTGAGAAGGCGCGAGGCGCCACAGAAATGAAGTTGGTCCTCTGGGACGGCGACAGACTTCGCCGATGGGCCCATGACCAGAGAAAAGAAGGGTGACACGGAGTATGTGCAACACATTGCTAGGCCGAAAATTGGGAATGACTCAGGTGTGGTCGGATGACGACCGCCTGATTCCCGTAACGGTCATTCAGGCGGGGCCCTGCGTCGTCACGCAGATTAAAACCACCGAGAAGGAGGGCTACGAGGCCATCCAAATCGGTTTCGACCCGGTTACGAAGAAAAACGGGGTCAACCGTCCCATGAAGGGGCACTTTGAAAAAGGCGGCGTTGAGCCGACGAAGGTTCTCCGCGAGGTGAAGGTTGCCCGCGGCGCCGACTACGAGCTCGGCCAGACGATAACCGTCGAGCAGTTCGCCGAAATCGCGAAGGTCGATGTCACCGGTATCTCCAAGGGTAAGGGTTTTGCCGGCGTCATCAAGCGTCACAATTTCGGTGGTGGCCCGGGCGGCCACGGCGCGCATTTCCACCGCGCCCCCGGTTCCATCGGTCAGTGCGCCACGCCCTCACGCGTGTTCAAGGGCCTGCGCCTCCCCGGTCACATGGGTGTCGACCGAGTCACCGTCAAGAATCTCACGATTGTGAAAATCGACGGCGAGCAGAATTTGTTGTTGGTTAAAGGTGCCGTCCCCGGCGGCAAGGGCGCCCTCGTAAGCGTCCGCACCGCGTAGAGGCTAAGGAGTATCTCATGGCATCGAAGTCGATTGCGATAAGAAATAGTAGTGGGGAGAAGGTCGGGACTGCCCGGCTCAACGAGAGTGTCTTTGCCGTTGCCCCCAATATCCATGTACTCCATGAGGTTTGCCGGGCTCAGATGGCGGCACGCCGCGCCGGTACCCACGACACCAAGACCCGTGGTCAGGTTTCCGGCGGTGGAAGGAAGCCCTTCCGTCAAAAGGGTACGGGTCGTGCCCGTCAAGGTACGATTCGCGCACCGCATTATCGGGGCGGCGGCGTGGTATTCGGTCCGCACCCCCGCAGCTACAGCTTCAAGGTGAACGGCAAGGAAGTCAAACTCGCGATGCGCTCCGCGCTCTCCGCGAAGCAGGCCGAGGGCGTAATCCATGTGGTTGAAAACCTCGAATTCGAGAAGCCCTCGACCAAAGAGGCAGTCAAGATTCTTCAGGCGCTCGGCATCGACGGTCGTGTTACGCTGATACTCACGGACACCGACGTCAACGCCTATCTCTCATTTCGTAACATCCCGCGCGTGCGCGTACTCGATGTTGCGGATGCCAACGCCTACGATTTCATCGACAACAAGGCGCTGGTATTTACGCAGGCGGCCCTCAAACGCATCGAGGAGGTGCTGCAGTAATGAAAGACCCCCGTCAGGTCATCTTGCGTCCCATCATCACGGAGCGCAGCTTCGACCTCATCAATGACAACCGCTATACCTTTGAGGTTGCCCGACAGGCGAACAAGGTCGAAATCGGTCAGGCTATTGAGTCGATATTCGATGTTCGAGTGCTGAATGTGAACACCTTAAACGTGAGCGGAAAGCCCAAGCGCGTGCGTTACGCGAAAGGCTACACGCGCGCGTGGAAGAAGGCCATCGTCACGCTCGCCGAGGGCGATTCGATAGAGGCTTTCGGCGTGTAGCGCCACTCGGGTGGGCCACGCGGATGGTTTTACAGCCATGTCGCGCGAGGCGCATCCAAGCCCGGACGTAAAAATGCCCGCAGGGCGCTTTTGCACAAAGGGTCATGGAGGAAACAGGGTGTCGTCCGTACACGAAAAGGACACGCACGGCACCGTGGTAGAGAGACAGAGGAAACAGAGACATGGGTATTAAACAATACAGACCGACCTCCCCGGGACGACGCTTCCAGTCGGTTTCCGATTTCCGGGAAGTCACGCGGGCTACACCCGAGAAGTCGCTGACGGCGCCGCTGTCCAAGAAGGCGGGCCGCAACAACAACGGACGCATCACCACCCGCCATCAGGGCGGTGGCCACAAGCGTCGCTACCGCATCATCGACTTCAAGCGCAGGAAGGATGGCGTACCCGCGAAGGTTGCGACCATCGAGTACGACCCCAACCGCTCCGCGCGCATCGCGCTTCTGCATTACGCTGATGGTGCCAAGAGCTACATCCTGCAGCCTAAGGGCCTCAAAGTGGGCGACGTGGTGACAAGCGGCATCGGCTCCGACATCAAGCCCGGTTGCGCGCTTGCCCTCAAGGACATCCCCGTCGGTACCACCATCCACGCGGTGGAACTGCAACCCGGCAAAGGCGCGGCCCTAGCGCGCAGCGCCGGAACCTCCATCCAGCTTATGGGTAAGGAGGGCAACTACGCCATCCTGCGTATGCCTTCAAGCGAGATGCGCCGCGTGCTTATCACCTGCCGCGCGACCATCGGCGAGGTAGGCAACTCCGAACACGGCAACATTAAAATCGGCAAGGCGGGCCGCAAGCGCTGGCTCGGTGTTCGTCCGACTGTCCGTGGAACCGTTATGAATCCCGTCGACCATCCGCACGGTGGCGGCGAGGGCAAGAACAAGAGCGCCGGGCGTCACCCGGTGACTCCGTGGGGCGTTCCCACAAAGGGTCATCGCACGCGCAACAAGAAGAAGGCTTCAAGCAGCCTCATTATCCGTCGGCGTAAGAAGTAGAAGAACGGGAGCCAACCGTGAGTAGAAGTCTGAAGAAAGGTCCCTTTGTCGAGCCGCGTCTGCTCGGGCGTATCAACGCGATGAATACGGCGGGGGAGAAGAACGTCGTCAAAACCTGGTCGCGCGCCTCCACCATCTTCCCAGAGATGGTCGGTCATACCATCGCCGTCCACGACGGCCGCAAGCATGTGCCTGTGTACATCACTGAATCGATGGTCGGCCATAAACTTGGCGAGTTCGCCGTCACCCGGACCTTCCGCGGGCACGCGGGCGATAAGAAAGGCAAGAGGTAATGGAAGCTAGAGCCCAAGCTCGTTATGTAAGAGTTTCTCCCCGCAAGGCACGTTTGGTCATCGACCTTATTCGTGGCAAAAGCGTGCTGCGCGCCCGTGAGATACTGCAGTTCAGCGAGCGCAATGTCTCGGAAGTTGTCGAGAAATGCCTTAACAGCGCTGTGGCGAACGCCGCGAAAGACGGCGTTAAGCCCGAAAACCTGTTTGTTAAGACCACCTTTGCGGACGAGGGTCCGACCCTCAAACGCTTCCGGCCGCGCGCGAAAGGCTCCGCCTCGCGGATTCGCAAACGCAGCTGTCATATCACTGTTATCGTTGCGACGCGAGAAAAGGAGGCGTGACGTATGGGCCAGAAAGTCTATCCCACCGGGTTTCGCTTGGGAATAACCGAGGAATGGCGCAGCCGTTGGTATGCCAATAAGGATTACGCCACCATGTTGAAGAATGACCTCGCGCTGCGTTCCCATCTCGACAAGCGTCTTGCACGCGCCGCGGTTTCCAAGGTGGAAATAGAGCGTGCCGGTGACAAGATACGAGTTGTCATCACCACCGCCCGTCCCGGTATTGTCATTGGTAAGAAGGGTGCCGAAATCGACGAGTTGCGCAAAGAACTCGAGAAGATTGCCAACGGCCACGTGAGTGTCGAGGTTATCGAGATTAAACGCCCCGAACTCGACGCGGTACTCATAGCTCAGTCGGTTGCCGAGCAACTCGAAGGCCGCGTTGCCTTCCGTCGCGCGATGCGCAAGGCTGTGCAGAATGCTCGCAAAAGCGGCGCCAAGGGCATCCGTATCCAGTGTGCCGGACGCCTCGGCGGTGCCGAGATGAGCAGGCGCGAATGGTATCGCGAGGGTCGTGTGCCGCTGCATACGCTGCGCGCCAAAATCGACTACGGCTTTGCCACGGCGGCCACCACGATGGGCTCCATCGGCGTCAAGGTATGGGTCTATCATGGCGAGCGTCTTCCCGGGCAAATTACGCCGATGCCCGCACTTGAAGGTACGTCCCGCCCGCAGCGTCCAAGACGTGAGCGCGGCGAAGGGAGGAAGTAAACATGCTTATCCCCAAACGCGTCAGGCACCGTAAGGTGCAGCGCGGCTCGATGAAAGGCAAGGCGAAGGGCGGCACGGCGCTGAACTTCGGCAGCTACGGTATTCAGGCGCTTGAGGCTCATTGGATTACCAATCGCCAGATAGAGGCCGCTCGTATCGCCATGACCCGTCACATGAAGCGTGGCGGTCGGGTATGGATTACCATCTTCCCCGATAAGCCGATTACGAAGAAGCCGGCCGAAACTCGCATGGGTTCCGGTAAGGGCAACCCCGAGGAATGGGTAGCTGTCGTCAAACCCGGGCGCATCATGTTTGAGATTGCGGATGTCGACCACGAGATTGCTGTTGAGGCGCTACGGCTTGCCATACAAAAGCTTCCCATCAAATGCAGGATAGTCTCCCATGAAACCGAAGGGGAGGAATTATGAAAGCAAAAGAGATACGCGAATTGAGCAATGACGATTTGACGCAGAAGCTCAGGGATGGACGCGCCGAGTTGTTCAACCTGCGTTTCCAGATGGCGACAAGCCAGTTGGATAATACCGCTCGCATCAAGATAGTGAAAAAGGACATCGCACGTGTCCTGACCGAGATTCGCGCGCGCAAAGACAACGTTGCCGTTGACGTCGCAAGCTGAGAGGATGAGTCGAGCAGATGACTGAAGAACGTAATCAGAGGAAGGTGCGTCAGGGCGTGGTGGTATCCGCTGTCGCTGACAAGACCTGCGTGGTCGAGGTCAAGGAGCGCAAGCCGCATCCCATCTATGGCAAGATGATGACCCGCACCAAGAAGTTCCATGCCCATGACGAAGCGAACAGCGCCGGCGTGGGTGATACCGTGACAATCATGGAAACCCGTCCGCAATCCAAGCTTAAGCGCTGGCGTCTTCTCGACATCGTCGAGAAGGCGAAGTAGTGAAGGGAGGATTGGAGCAATGATTCAAGCAGAAACCATGCTTCAGGTTGCCGATAACTCCGGTGCGCGCAAGGTTCAGTGCATCAAGGTTCTCGGCGGCTCAAAGCGCCGCTACGCCGGTCTTGGCGACGTGATTGTCTGCGCCGTCAAGGAGGCCACGCCCAATGGCAACGTCAAAAAGGGCGAGGTCGTCCGCTGCGTCATCGTGCGCGTGAAGAAAGAGGTTCGTCGCAAGGACGGCAGCTACATCAAGTTCGACCAGAATGCCGCCGTCGTCATCGACAACAACGGCGCCCCTCGTGGCACTCGTATCTTCGGGCCGGTTGCTCGCGAGTTGCGTGATAAGCGCTACATGAAAATCGTTTCGCTGGCTCCCGAAACGCTGTAAGACGATTTGAGTGAGCCGGAAGGAAGTTGGCAATGACGAAAATGAGAATCCATAAAGGTGACACCGTCAAGGTGATTAGCGGCAAGGACAAAGGCGTCACGAGTGTCGTCATGCGTGCCCTGCCCGAGTCGCAAAAAGTTCTTGTGGAGAAGGTCGGCGTCGTCAAAAAGGCGCAGCGCCCCACCCGCGATAACCCCTCCGGTGGCATCATGAGCATCGAGAAACCCGTCCATGTCTCAACCGTTATGCTCGTCTGCCCCAAGTGCAGCGAACCGACCCGCGTGGGTGCTAAGGTTGAGGATGGCAAGAAGTTGCGTGTTTGCAGGAAGTGCGGCAAGGCGATTGATTGAGGCGGCCTTGGTGCCGGGCCGTTTCGGAGGCCGCCACGTGACGGGATATCCGTCATTGGGCATCCAGCCCCGCAGGCCCCAGACCAGAGCCAGTACGCTTCGATGAGAAGGTTGTGAAAGGAAGTAACGTGACAGCGAGACTCAAAGAGAAATACCGGACGGAAATCGTCCCAGCGCTGCGAGAGAGCCTGGGAATCGATAACGTTCACCGAATCCCGACGCTTGAGAAGATTGTCGTGAACATGGGCGTAGGCGCCGCAGTCGCGGACAACAAACAGCTTGACGCGGCGGTCGCGGATTTGCGGGCCATCACCGGTCAGCAGCCGCGGATATGTCGCGCCAAGAAGTCAATCGCGAGCTTTAAGCTGCGTACGGGCATGCCCATCGGCGCGAAAGTCACCCTGCGGGGCGAGCGCATGTGGGAGTTCCTTGACCGCCTTCTCTCGACGGCGATTCCGCGCGTGCGCGACTTCCGTGGCATCCCCACGACGAGTTTCGACGGTCGCGGGAACTACTCACTTGGCATCACCGAGCAGTTGATTTTCACCGAAATCGACTATGACAAAATTGACCGTGTTCGTGGTATGGACATCACCTTTGTCACCTCGGCAACCAGTGACGAGGACGCCCGCGCATTGCTTGATGCGCTGGGCTTTCCGTTTAAGAGGAATCAGTAAGCAGGAAGGACGAGGCGCGCGCTTAGATGCGACTGCGCATTCGTTCCAGGATTGGAGATTACGTGGCAAAGAAATCGATGATCGCCAAGGCGAAACGGGAACCGAAGTTCTCGACCCGTGAGCATAACCGCTGCACCCGCTGTGGACGTCCGCGCGCGTACTATCGCCAGTTTGGGTTGTGTCGGATTTGTTTGCGGGAACTTGCAAGCAGAGGCGAATTGCCGGGTATCCGCAAGGCGAGCTGGTAGGCTCGCAGCAGTACCCGGGAAGCCCGATTCGCGGGTAGCTACCGAAAACCGGTGGCAGGCAGCGACGGGATTCATCTGAAGGAACCATTGAGTCGGTGAGTCGACAGCTCATCGAAGGAGCAACGAGTCGGTGGGCGCAGGAGTGGTAAACGTAACAATGACGGCCACCCAATCGTTGAACCGAACAGGTAGGAGGTTATCATGTCGATGACAGACCCTATAGCGGATATGCTGACGCGGGTGCGTAACGCGAATTCCGCCGGCAAGGATTCGGTGTCCATCCCGACGAGTCGTAAGCTCGTCGAGATTGCCCGTATTCTCAAGGAGGAGGGTTTCATAGTCAATTATGAGGTGGTGGAGTCACAGCCAGTTGGCGAGCTTATCATCACCCTGAAATACGGTCCTAAAAAGCAAAAGACCATCCGTGGCCTTAAGCGTATCTCCAAGCCGGGTCTGCGGGTCTATGCTGGCAAAGACGATTTGCCGCGCGTGCTTGGTGGTTTGGGAACCGCCGTCATATCCACTTCCAGAGGTGTGATGACCGACCGCGATGCCCGCAAAGCAGGCGTTGGTGGCGAAGTCATCGCGTATATCTGGTAGTTGGGAAGGAGTGCCGCTCATGTCACGTATCGGAAAGCAGCCCATCGCGATACCCGCCGGGGTCGAGGTGACGCTCGATGGCTCGACCGTCAAGGTCAAGGGCCCCAAAGGCGAACTTGCCCAGACCCTTTCGAGTTATGTTACGGTCAAACTTGAGGAGGGCGTCGTCCTCGTCGAGCGTATTGATGACACGCGTCAGGCCCGCTCATACCATGGCTTGTCGCGTACCCTTGTCAACAACATGGTTGTCGGGGTAAGCGAGGGTTTCTCGAAGAACCTCGAAATCGTCGGTGTCGGTTATCGCGCCGCGCTCAAGGGCAACGACCTTGAGATGCAGCTTGGTTATTCGCATCCGGTTTCCATCAAGGCCGAACCCGGAATCACCTTTGAGGTGCCGCAACCCACGCAGATTCGGGTCATTGGCATCGATAAGCAGAAGGTTGGTCAGGTGGCGGCGGACATCCGCAAGTGGCGCAAGCCAGAACCGTATAAGGGCAAGGGTATTCGCTACGAAGGCGAGCGGGTTCGCAGAAAACTCGGCAAGGCCGCCGGGTAAGGCATAGGATAGTGCCGGCACTCCGCGCCATCCGGCAGAGCGGAAACGCCGTCCAGAGAACAGGGAGTTTTGTAAGATGGACAGACAGAAGGCAAAGGCAGCAGGTCTCAAGCGTCGTCAGACCCGCATACGCGGCAAAATCAGTGGCACCGCTACGATTCCGCGCCTGCGCGTGACGCGCTCAAACGATAACATCTACGCTCAGGTCATCGATGATGTGGCGCGCAGAACCATCGTTGCCGCGTCCTCGCTCGACCCGGAGTTCAAGAAGCAGGACAAGAACGGTGCGACCGTCGAAGGTGCCCAGTTTGTGGGCGAACTTATCGGTCGCCGCGCCCTCGACGCGAAAATCGAGGCCGTGGTCTTTGACCGCGGCGGATATATCTACCATGGCAGGGTCAAGGCCCTGGCGGACGGTGCCCGCGAAGCCGGGCTCAGGTTTTAGGAAGGCTGGTCAGTAGATGGCAAGAGTGAAAGCACCCGTAGCCGAGTTACAAGAAAAGGTCGTCTATATCAACCGTGTCTCGAAGGTCGTCAAGGGTGGTCGCCGCTTTGCGTTGACTGCACTGGTGGTCGTCGGTGACGGCGAGGGGAGAGTCGGCGTCGGCATGGGCAAGAGTTCCGAGGTTCCCATCGCCATCAAGAAGGGTGTCGAGGACGCAAAGAAGAACCTCTTTACCGTTCCACTGACCGAGGAAGGCACGCTGCCTCACGAGGTACTCGGAACCTACGGCGCCGGTCGTGTGCTTCTCAAGCCGGCAACTCCCGGTACCGGTGTTATCGCCGGTGGACCCGTGCGCGCGCTCCTCGAACTCGCAGGTGTTAAGAACGTACTCTCGAAATCCTTGGGTACCAACAACGCCATGAATATCGTGAAGGCTGCCGCCGAAGGGCTCAAGGAACTTTCGAGCCCCAGCGAAGTCGCGCGGCGTCGCGACACGACCGTGGCGAAGCTCTACGGTTGGAAGGAGAAGAAGTAGAATATGACAGACAAGAAGAAAACGCTGAGGATAACGCAGGTCAAATCGACCATTGCTTGTCCCGCCGATCAAGGAGCGACCATAAAGGCGCTCGGTCTTGGTAAAATAAATCGTAGCGTCGAACAGGTCGACAATCCTGCTGTGCGTGGTATGATTTTTAAGGTCAAACATCTGGTGAAGGTGGAGGAAATCTAAATGCAGTTACACGATTTGGCCCCGGCTCCCGGTTCGACCAAGAATCGTAAGCGCAAAGGGCGCGGACACGCCTCCGGCCTCGGTAAAACTGCCGGCCGCGGTTATAACGGGCAAAAGTCCCGCGCGGGTGGGGGTAAGGGCAATGGCTTTGAGGGCGGACAAACGCCGCTCGCCCGTCGTCTTCCCAAACTGCCGGGTTTTAAGAACATCAATCATGTCGAGTACGTACCCGTCAACGTCAATCGCCTCGAGGCGCTTTATCTTGATGATGAGGTCGTCGATGGCACATCGCTTGTCGCCAAAGGGGTCATTAAGCGTTCCGATGCGCTCGTGAAGGTTCTCGGTACTGGAGAACTGACCAAGAAGCTCACCGTGAGGGTCGATAAGGTGTCCGGCAGTGCGGCCGCCAAGATTCAGGCCGCCGGAGGAAAGGTAGAAACACCTTGCTAAGCGCAATTATCAATGCGTTTCGCGTTCCTGATCTTCGTAAGAAGATTTTCTTCACCTTGGCAATCATTGCGCTCTACCGGCTCGGCTCCTTTGTCACCGTGCCCGGCATCAACGCCAGCGAACTGGTCGGCGCGTTTAACGCTGCCGCGGAGATGCAGGCGGGTAATACCGCCCTTGTCTTTCTCAATCTGTTTTCTGGCAACGCGCTTGCGAAATTCTCCGTACTTTCCTTGGGTATCATGCCCTATATCACGGCGTCCATCATCATGCAGCTCATGCAAGGGGTCATCCCCTCGCTTCAGCGTTGGGCGCGTGAGGGTGAGTCCGGCCAGAAGAAGATTACGCAGATAACTCGCTACGTAACTCTCGGTCTTGGCCTGATTAACGCCATCGGGTATCTGCTGCTGTTCCAAAACCAGTATCAGGTCAAGCTCGCAACTGGCGAAGGGGCACCTCCTGAGTTGTTCACGAGTTTCGTCATCGTGTTTACTCTTGTGGCGGGCGTGGCGCTCATCATGTGGATGGGCGAACTTATCACGCAACGTGGCATTGGCAATGGCATGTCGCTCATCATCTTTGCGAACATCGTTGCGGGCTTCCCGGGTGCCATCTTCGACTCAGCGATTCAGCAGGGTGCCCCGTTCACGGTTCTCGTCATCGTTGTCGTCTTGCTGGTGATTCCCGGCATTGTTCTCATTGAGCGAGCTCAGCGACGCATCCCTGTCAACTATGCCAAACGCATACAGGGTCGTCGCGTCATGGGCGGAACCTCCACCTATATTCCGCTCAAGGTCAACGGTGCCGGCGTCATACCCATCATCTTCGCGAGTGCGCTCCTGTATTTTCCGGCGCAACTCTCGGCCTTTTTCTATGATGTCAAGTGGCTCTCCGTTGTTTCCAACGCGCTTGCCTCCGACAGTTGGATAAACTGGCTACTCAATGCCGTGCTTATCGTCTTCTTCGGTTTCTTCTACACCTCGATGGTGTTCAATCCCGATGACACGGCGGATAACCTCCGCAAGCAGGGAGGATTCATCCCGGGTGTTCGTCCCGGTGTCAATACGGCTCAGTACATTAAAAACGTACTCAACCGCATCACCTTGCCGGGCGGTGTCTACATCGCCTTGATTGCGGTCGTACCGAGTATCCTTTTCTCTATATCCGGTAGTACGCTCATAACCGCCTTCGGCGGTACCTCCATTCTCATCATGGTCGGTGTTGCGCTCGACACGATGAGCAAGCTGGAGAGTCAGTTGAAGATGCACCACTACGAGGGTTTCTTCAAGTAGTTTCGGAGGTTCGAGTTCGCGAATGTATGATTCTCTCAAATCTCCTTATTCGCCCGCTTTAGACAGGAGGAGAGATACATGAACATCGTTTTATTGGGTGCACCCGGGGCCGGCAAGGGCACGCAGGCAGCGAAACTGGTTGCGGAATACGATATTGCCCATATCTCGACCGGAGATATTCTCCGTGCGTCTGTCAAGGCAGGTACGCCGCTCGGCACGGAAGCAAAATCATATATGGATAAAGGCGAGTTGGTGCCGGACTCCGTAGTCATCGGCCTTGTGAAGGAGCGTCTGCAGGAGGAGGATACCAAGAAGGGTTTCATCCTCGACGGCTTCCCACGTACTGCCACGCAGGCGGTTGCCCTTGCCAGTGAGTTGGCGGGCCTTGGGCGCGAAATCAACGCGGCTATTGCCGTGCAGGTCGAGCCCGAAGTCATTGTCAAACGTCTGACCTCGCGTCGCCTTTGTAGGGCCTGCGGTCATATCGGTTCTGAGGGCGATGCGTCCTGCCCTCTGTGTGAGGGTGAGATGTATCAGCGCGACGATGATACCCCGCAGACCGTGCGTAATCGTCTCGATGTCTACGCGCAGTCGACCGCCCCGCTTATCGAGTACTATCGTGGCTGCAATCTTCTCTTTGAGGTTGACGGCGACCGCCCTGTCGATGAGGTCTTTGCCGACATTAAAGCGGTCTTGGAATAGTTTTGGTTTTATGGCCGTGGCGGCATCATCATGATACATCTTAAATCGGCTGCGGAAATCGAGGCCATGCGGGAGGCCGGTCGCGTAAGCGCCAAGGCCCTGCGAAAGACCGGCGAACTCGTCCGCCCGGGAATCTCAACCCTCGAACTCGACCGTTTTGCGGAAAACCTTATCCGCATGGAAGGCGGTATTCCCGCCTTTCTTGGGTATGGGGGATTCAAAGGTTCCATCTGTTCCTCGGTTAACGATCAGGTTGTCCACGGCATCCCTTCTCGCGAAGTCATTCTCAGGGAAGGGGACATCATTTCCATTGATACCGGCGCCATCATCGGTGGTTGGGTGGGAGATAATGCTGCAACCTTCGCGGTTGGCGAGATTGACCCTGAGGTTCGGCGCCTGCTTACCGTTACCGAGCAATGTATGTGGAATGGCATCAACGCCGCCCGTGTAGGCAACAGGCTTGGCGACATCGGCTACGCCGTGCAGAGCTTGGCCGAGGAGGCGGGCTTTGGCGTGGTGCGCGAGTACGTCGGACACGGTGTGGGACGCAACATGCACGAGGACCCCAATGTCCCCAATTTCGGCAGAAAAGGGCAGGGTCTTAGGCTCAAGAAAGGCATGGTGATTGCCATCGAACCGATGATTAACCTTGGCACTCATCGGACTCGAGGGCCTTTCGAAGACCATTGGGCTGTCTACACGGCAGACGGTACCCCGTCGGCGCATTTTGAAAAGACCATCGCTATCACCGACGGAGACCCCCTCATCCTCACCGCTGAGTAAACCCTCCACCGACCGTTGTTTTTCGAGATAGGGATTAGTTTGGAACAGGAAAAACATCCAAATACCGAGACAATGATGGGCCTCCTTTCTGGAGAGTCCTTTCCTACAGGCGATTGGAGCGATTTCCTCGACCCTGATATCCGCGACTTCTTCGACCAGTTGTTTTTGGAAAACGGCATGCAGAGAAGCACCGTTATTCGGGATGCGAATATCTCCCGCACCTATGGCTACCAGCTTATGGATGGCACGCGGATTGGAAAACGCGATTATTATCTCAGCATAGCCTTTGCTATGAAACTCGATGTTCGCATGACACAGCGCATGCTTTCGGTGACGAATTGCAGTAGGCTCTATCCCCTTATTAAGCGTGATGCGGCAATCATCTTCGCCCTCAATCATGGCTACGACAACATCAGGCTCTACGAGTTTCTTCTTGAGCTTGGGCTTGCGCCCCTCGATACGGGTGTGGCATGATTGCTGTTGTACGGTACAGATAACAATCGAAGGAGGAACTCAATGTTCTGTTCGCAGTGTGGCACGAGGATACCGGATAACAGCAGGTTCTGTTTTGTATGTGGTGTTTCCGTTGCAGAACTCGCGGCGTTTTTGCAGGCCGCCACCGCTCAAACCGCCGCTCAGGCTGCTCAATCTGCTCCCGCGTCCGAACCGACCTTCGAGCCTTTTCACGAGACCGTAGCCAGCGTCATTCCTGAGCCCACGCCGGTAGTGAGTGTTACTCCTGAGCCCGCGAGTGCGGCCTTGCCCTTTATTTCGCAAACACCAACATTGGCGCCGATACCCGACCTTGAGCAAGTGAGAATACCGGTACCAATACCGGTTATTGAACCAGACCCCGAACCGATGCCCATGCCGGTACCAACGCCGGTGTTTGAGCCGGTTCAAGAGCCGGAGTCTGCGTTAATTCCTGAGTCTGCGCCAGTCTTTGAGCCCGCGCCAATTTCTGAGTCCACGCCAGTGCCGATGCCGGAACCGATGCCGGTGCTGACTTCGGTGCCAAGCCCGTCGCCTGCTCCGCCTCCAACTCCGGTACCGACATCAGAACTGGTGCCAATGCCCGTCTTTGAACCGGTGTCGAGGCCGTCCTTCGAGTTGATACCAGAACAGGCTCCCGCGCCAATTCCTGAGCTGGCTCCTGTGCCTGAGCCGACTCTCGCACCCGCACCGGAGCCAATTCTCGCACCCACGCTTGAACCGACTCCCGCGTTTGTGTCAGAGCCAATTCTCGCACCTGTATCAGAGCAGATTGCCGCGCCCGCGCTCGAGCCGACTCCCGCGCCCACGTTTGAACCGACTCCCGCGTTTGTGTCAGAGCCAGTTCTCGCACCTGTATCAGAGCCAAAGCTTGCCTCGGAGCGTGCGGACATCT
>JAIRTN010000014.1 GCA_031254905.1 Coriobacteriales bacterium | reverse complement strand
CGAAAAAACTGAGGAATCGTCGATTATCCTCTTGAAAAAGCATCGAACTAGCTCTACCATATCTATGCTGCGCTTTTTGGGATACCACAATATGTTGTGGATAACTTGCGTATAACATGTAAGTAACCTGTGAAAAGCCAGTTGGCGCCCTCACTGATTGTGGTCTGAGAACGAAACATGGTGATAGGCGACTTCCTTGTAAGAGCTACGCGACAAAAGAATACGGCAGAAACGCAGATGAAAAGGAGTACGAACGTGGTCATAAGCATAGTTAAGCGCGACGGCAGAGCGGTCAACTTTGAGACAGCGAAGATAGCCGATGCCATCGAGAAGGCCTTTGTCGCCTCAGGCTCCCTCAAGGAGCGCGCAGTCGCGGACAATCTCGCACGTCAGGTTGTGGAAAAAATCGAGAACGGTGCCATCGAAGGTACGCCGACGGTCGAGGGCGTTCAAGACCTCGTTGAGGAGGTCTTAGCGGAAAACGGCTTCGTCCAAATCGCCCGCTCTTACATAAAGTATCGCGCCGAGCGCACCCGCTCGCGCGAAATGAACACAAAACTCATGCAGACCATAGACCGCATCACCCATTCCGACGCAAAGGATTTCGACGTCGCCCGCGAAAACGCCAACATCAACGCGGACACCGCGATGGGAACCATGCTCAAATACGGTTCGGAGACCGCCAAGCAGTACTATCAAATGAGCGTGCTATCCGAGGCCTATGCCCAAGCGCACCGTCAGGGCGACATCCACATTCATGACCTCGACTTCTATACGCTTACTACCACCTGCTGCCAAATCGACATCATCAAACTTTTTGAGGGCGGCTTCTCAACCGGCCACGGTGTACTGAGGGAGCCGAGCGACATCACGAGTTACTCAGCGCTCGCCTGTATCGCCATTCAATCAAATCAAAACGACCAGCATGGCGGCCAGTCTATCTCGAATTTCGATTACGGCATGGCAATCGGTGTGAGAAAGACCTTCCGTCGTTGCTATCGGAAGAACCTCACCGCGGCGCTCGAGCTGCTCGACGGAATCGAACTCACAAAAGAGCGCATGGACGCGCTCTCTGCCCGCGTAGAAGCCGAGACCGGGCTGTGGCCGGCGCTCGTTATGGACGTAAACTATACCAACGCCGAGAAAAACAACCTCACCGTGGAACTCGAAATCAGCAAGAGCGTGGCGTCGCGCGCCCAAGCGTGGGCCATGCGCCAGTCGATAATCGACACAGACCGGGCGACCCACCAAGCGATGGAGGCCTTCATCCACAACCTCAACACGATGCACTCGCGTGCCGGCGCGCAGACGCCGTTTTCCTCCATCAATTACGGCATGGACACCTCGGCGGAGGGCCGCATGGTCATCAAGAACATTCTTCTGGCGACCGAGGAGGGCCTCGGCAACGGCGAAACGCCCATCTTCCCCATCCAAATATTCCGCGTAAAAGAGGGCGTCAGTTTTAACCCCACGGACCCAAACTACGATTTGTTCCAGCGCGCCTGCGCCGTTTCCGCCAAGCGCCTGTTCCCCAATTTCAGCTTCCTCGACGCGAGTTACAACGCGCAGTACTACAAGGGCACGCCGGAAACCGAAGTCGCCTACATGGGCTGCCGCACGCGGGTTATCGCCAATACGCACGACCCGTCAAACGCGGTGACACCCGGGCGTGGCAACCTGAGTTTTACCTCCATCAACCTGCCGCGGCTCGCCATCCGCGCGCGCGGCGACGTGGATTTGTTCTTCGAGATGCTCGACAGCAAACTCCATCTCGTCTGCGACCAGTTACTTGAGCGCTTTGAGATTCAAGCGCACAAACGGGTCTACAACATGCCCTTCCTCATGGGCCAAGGCGTTTGGACCGGCTCCAAGGAACTCGCGTGGGATGACGAGGTGGGCGAGGTGCTCAAGCACGGCACGCTGTCCGTGGGCTTCATCGGCCTCGCAGAAACCCTCAAGGCGCTCATCGGCGAGCATCACGGCGAGAGCGAGAGGGCGCAAAACCTCGGCATGGAAATCATCGGTCACATGCGTGCCTATCTCGACACGCTCGCGCAGAAGACGGGACTCAACTTCTCGCTGCTGGCCACCCCCGCGGAAGGCCTGAGCGGCCGTTTCGTCAGGATTGACCGCGAGCGCTTCGGCGCAATCGAGGGCGTCACCGACCGCGAGTACTACACCAACAGCTTCCACGTCCCCGTGTATCACGAGATAAACGCCTTCAAGAAAATCGAACTCGAGGCGCCCTACCACGCGCTCACAAACGCCGGGCACATCAGCTACGTCGAACTCGACGGCGACCCAACGCAAAACCTCGAAGCTTTCGAGACAATAATCCGCCACATGAAGGAGTGCGGCGTGGGCTACGGCAGCGTCAATCATCCCGTCGACCGCGACCCCATCTGTGGCTACAACGGCATCATCGGCGACCGCTGCCCCCGGTGCGGCCGCGAGGAGGGCGACATCCCCTTCGAGCGCATCCGCCGCATCACGGGCTACCTCGTCGGCACGCTCGACCGCTTCAACAACGGCAAACGCGCCGAGGAGCGCGAGCGCGTAAAGCACGGCACGGACACCACGTTCTAGTTTCACCCGGCGGGACCGTGGCCAATAAAGTGTTAGATGAAATAACAATTAAACTCTCCGGCCTCGTCGATGACTCAATCGTCGACGGCCCCGGCATGCGGCTGGCCATCTTCACGCAGGGCTGCGGCCATGCCTGCCCCGGCTGTCATAATCCCAGCGCGCAACCCTTTGAGGGTGGTAATACCGTCACGACTTGTTTTATCTGGGATAAGGTCGGGGCCAATCCGCTGCTCGCAGGTATCACTTTAACCGGCGGGGAACCCTTCGACCAAGCCGCGTCCCTCGTCGAATTGGCGGCCCGTGTCCGCGAGCGAGGGCTGACGGTGTGGGCGTATTCGGGTTATCTCTTTGAGGAACTTTTGGCGGGGCAGCCAAGCGAGGCGGCGACACGCCTGCTCGAAAACATTGACGTGCTGGTGGACGG
>JAIRTN010000011.1 GCA_031254905.1 Coriobacteriales bacterium | reverse complement strand
GTCGTGCAACCCATCCTCATCCGCGTAACGCCGGGCATCGTGGCGGACACGCACGAGTACATGCAAACCGGCTCCGAGGACAGCAAATTCGGCTTCGGCCTGCGTGACGGGCTGGCGCTTAAAGCGGTGCGCGAGGCCATCGCGCTTGACGGCATCGACTTCAAGGGCCTGCACATACACATAGGCTCGCAGATATTCGCGCTGAACTCTTACGCAAAGGCCATCGAGGTCATCGTGTGCTTTATGGAGGAGGTGCGCGCCGAAACGGGCTGCGTGGTCGCGGAACTCGACATGGGCGGCGGCCTCGGCATAGCCTACGGCGTGCCCGACGAACCCGCGACCATCGAGCAATACGGCAAGGTCGTCATCGACGACATCAAAGAGCATTGTGAGCAGCGCTCCCTGCCCGTGCCGCGCATCCTCGTGGAGCCGGGCCGCTCCATTGTCGCCAACGCCGGCGTAACCCTCTACACCGTCGGCACCATCAAACACATCCCGGGCGTGCGCACCTACGTCGCCGTGGACGGCGGCATGACGGACAACATCCGCACCGCGCTCTACGACGCGCACTACGAGCCGACCATTGCCAACAAGGCTGCCCAGCCTCGCGACACCGTTGTGACCATTGCAGGGAAACATTGTGAGAGTGGCGACGTCATCGTGGTAGACACGCCCCTGCAGCAGGCTGAAGACGGTGACATACTCTGCGTATTCGCGACCGGCGCGTACTGCCAGAGCATGTCGAGCAACTACAACAAACAGGTGCGCCCCGGCGTCGTCTTTGTCCGCGACGGATGCGCCCGCCTCGTCGTTCGCCGCGAAACCTACGACGACCTCATGCGCTGCGACATCGACTAACTACCTCCGCGGCATCCTCTACTGCAGCCCGCGTAAGCGGGCTGCGTAAGGCGATAGCGGGGGAGGGGCAAGGCAGAAAGACTCGACCTTGTCCCCATTTTACTTCTGAGTTGTGTGAGGAAGTGGCTGCGAGCCGGGCATGATGACGACTTGCGCCTGAGCGCCGTCGATGGGCATGACCTGCGGGGCCGGGTTTGAGGCTTTCATCAGCAGCGCGATGAGGAGCGCGACGACAAGGACGATTGTCACCGCGAGCCCGCCCTCGAGGCCGAAGGCGCCGCCGTTGATGAGGGTGCCGGCTTCGGTTGGGGAGAAGGAGAGCAGGGAGGGCATTTCTTCCATGCCGCTTACGTGGATGCCGTAGATATTGCCTTGGACGAAGTTCCAGAGGGAGTGCATGGCGGCGACGCCCCAGATGTTGCCGCGTTTGAGCATGTAGACGCCCGCGAGGCAGCCAAACAGGATGATGTTGAGAATGGCGAGCGGCTGAACCGCGGTGTTAAAGAGGTGGAGCGCGCCGAAGGCGGAGGAACTGACAAGCACCGCGACGGCGAGCGATTGTTTGCGCGCGAGCGACACCATGAAGTAGCCGCGGCACATGACTTCTTCGCTGAGGCCTTGTATGAGGAAGCCGAAGAAGAACAGGACGAGAATGCCCAGCGAGCCGAGGGTGAGGCCCTCGAAGGTCAGGGTGTTTGTGAGGAGGCAGATGAGTATGGCGAGGCTGAAAAGCAGACAGCCGATGAGCGCGCCGACGAGGTATTCTCTCACGGCGTGGCCGCGGGTAAAGCCCAGCGTGGAGAGGCGGCGTTTTTCTATGAGGCGGCAGTAGAGGAAAACGGCGATAATGGCTCCCAGCGTGGCAAACAGGGTGAGGATGACCATGGCGGGCGAGCTCATCAGCGCCTCGCTTATCTCCATAATGTTTTCCATGCTGAGGTCGTATTGTCCGCTTGCCACCGCTGTCTCCATGGTTTCGATGAAGGTTTCGCTGGTGAAAATCAGCGGAATCATGCCGATGCTCGCGATGGCGCCTTCGAATACGAAGGCGGAGGCCATGAAGACCGCGATAAAGATGAGGATTTCGATGATGAGTTCGAGGGGAATTGAGTAGTTGCGCGTGCGGCGTATCTGCTGGCGCGCCTCGGCAACCAAACGAGGCTCGGGTAGATTGAATCTCATGGCATCCTCCGTAGTATCATAGGCGGTATGATAGGCAGTATCATAGGCGGTGTGCGGTTTTTTGTCACTTCGACCACGATACCTGAGAGGCGGAGGCAAGACAAGCGATGAACAAAACGCGGGAACGTGTCTGGTTCTTCTTTATACTCGAGTTTTTCGTGGCGGCCTTTTGCCTGTTCTTTGGATTTGAGGAGCAGAGCATAGTTGCCCTTCTCGCCTCGGCCCTCGTCGTCGCCTGCTCGCTGACGGCAAAGCTGCTGCTCGAGCTGCTCAAAGCCCCTTGGTGGCTCGGCGCGCTCTGCACCGCCGTCTGCGTGGCCACAATCTTCGTCTTCGCGGCGGACATGGCCTTGCCCATGGCGAGCCTGCTTTTGCTCGACGTACTTAGCCGGCTTAGCTGGCGCAGCGCCCTTCATGTCGCCGTGCTACTCTCAGCAACGGCCACGCTGCTCCTCGCGCTCCTCTTTTTCCCCAAGCCGGCCGCAATCCTCGGCACCACGGGGGCCTTTGCCCTTGCCTGCGTCGGCCTTGTGCTGGCGCGTTTGCTCGAGCGTTCGCGTTTTGATATTGGTGAGCGGGACGAGCGGATACTCTCGTTGGAAGCGCGCCTTAAAAACCAGCGAACCGCAATCTCGAGCATCGAGCAGCAAGGGCGCCAAGCGGAGCGCAACCGTCTTGCGGCGCGCATTCATGACAAGGTGGGGCACGGGATGACCGGCAGCATCCTCATGCTTGAGGCGGCACAGTTGCAACTGGACGATGACCCCAAGGCGGCGCGCGAAAGCATCAGGGCGGCAACCGAGAATTTGCGTGCGGGCGTCGAGGATATACGGCAGGAACTTCGCGAGGAGCGCTCGTCC
>JAIRTN010000168.1 GCA_031254905.1 Coriobacteriales bacterium | reverse complement strand
TTGGGGGGTGCAGGGCGGCTGTGGGCGTGGCTGTGGGCGTGGTAGTGATGGAGGGAAGGGATTTTAAGGGCGCTCAGATGCCATCGATAGATGGCCGTCCAATGACGTGGGGGGGGGTTGCGCTGGGGCGTATAGCCCGGTGCAGGTGTCACCGCGGGCGGCGAGAAGCCGCCTCGCGTGTGGGGTTAGGGGAATTCGGGTTTGAAGGAGCGGTCGATGAGGGAGGTGACGGCTTCGTCGAGGGGTTGTCGGTCCCAGACGATGTTGCGTACGACCATGCTGATGGGCATGTCGACGTTATGCGCGTAGGCCAGATTGGTGACGGTTTTGCAGGCAATCGCGCCCTCGACAACCATGTGGGTGCGCTCTTGGTATGCCTCAAGCGTGCCGCCGCCTGCGAGTTCGAGGCCGAAGGCGCGGTTGCGCGAGTGGGTTGAAGTGCAGGTGGCGATGAGGTCGCCCATGCCAGCGAGTCCCATGCAGGTGAGGGGGTCGCCGCCGAGGCTGGCCGCCAAGCGGCTTATCTCCGCGAGCCCACGCGTCATGAGCATGGAAGTGGTGTTGTCGCCGAAGCCGAGGCCGGTTGCGAGGCCGCAGGCGATGGCGATGATGTTTTTGGCCGCGCCGCAGAGCTGTACGCCTATCGTGTCGCGTGAGGTATAGACGCGGAAGGTGGGCGTGGCGAAAAGGGTTTGGAAGAAGTCCGCGGTTTCTTGCGAGAGTGAGGCGACGACGGTTGCGGAGGGGATGCTGCGCACGACCTCCTCGGCGTGGTTGGGACCGGAGAGCACGGCAAGGCGCCCGTGCGAGCCGAAGTTGTCGGGCCATCCGAAGTGTTCTGAAGGGCCGATTTGATTTGCGGGATTGGGGATAAGGGCGCCTGCCGTGCCGGGAGCAGGGGCGGCGTCGAGGGAGGCGGACTCGTCCGGCTCCCCATTATATAAATCGCTTGCTAATACGTCGAGAAGGAGGGAGCCTTGGGTGGGCTCAAGGCCCTTGGAGAGCAGGACGACCGGCGTGTCTTGGCTGATGAGGGGCGCAATTTGCTGCGCCATGTTGCTGACGACTGCCGAGGGCGTGACGAGTACGACCGCCTCGGTGTTGGCAAGGGTTTCGGCGAGGCTGGTGCTCGCGGTGACTGTGGGGGCGAAGGTGATGTCTTGGAGGTAGCGGGGGTTGCGGTGGCTTGCGTTGAGGGTGCTTACCAACTGCGGGCTGCGCGCCCAGAGGCGGACGGTGTGGCCTTTTTCGCCGAGTAGCCACGCGATGGCGCTGCCCCAGGAGCCGGCGCCTATGACGGAGATGTTCATGGTGTTGCTCCTATCGACCTAGGGGGAGTTTTTGAGGGATGTTCAGATGCCATCCGCACGACTAGATTTCTCGCGTGCGCTCGAAATGACAACCTAGGGGTGCTTGAGGGGTTCGACAACCTAGGGGGCATGGGGTGGGCCTTTCTTGGAGGAGAGGCGGGGTTCGGTGTGGGTTACGAGCCTCTTTATATTATCACGATGTGCCCAGACGATGATAGCGCCGAGGATGACGCAGGGAAGGATGGCGAGCCAGTCGCCCCAGTAGAGCCAAAGGGCCATGAGGGGGCAGGCGACGGCGGCGGCGATGGAGCCGACGGACACGTAGCGCGTGAGGACGACGAGCACGATGAATACGGCGAGTTCGATGAGAGCGCCGAGCCAGCCGAGGGTGACGAAGGAGCAGCCGACGGCAACCGCGATGCCTTTGCCGCCTTTGAAGCCGAGCCACGGGGAGAAGATATGGCCCAGCGTGCAACTGAGCAGCGCCACCGCGAGGAGGCCCTGTTCGGAGAGCCATGCGCCTTGCGGCAGGGGTGGCGCCATGTTGAGCGGCGGTATGAGGGCGGTGGTGGCGGGCGGTGCAGCGCCGAGGAGGGCGTTGAGGTTTGGGAGAAAGGCGCGCGCGACGGCGAGCACGAGGAGGCCGGCGGCGAAGCCCTTGCTGAAGTCGAGTGCGAAAACGGCCCCGCCACCCCGTTTGCCGAGCGTGCGCAGGGCGTTTGTGGTGCCGATATTGCCTGAGCCGTGCTTGCGAATGTCGGTGCGGAAAAAGATGCGAGAGATGATGATGCCCCAAGGGATGGAACCGAGGAGGGAGGCAAGGACGAAACTCGCCAGCAGGAGGAGCACGCTGAGGAGAGGGGCGCTCATAGTGCGTTTACCTTTGTATGAAGACGTGCCGTTCTCATCACTCTAATCCTTTTTCTTAAACTTGAAGCGGACGGGCGTGCCTTCGAGCGGGAAGGTTTCGCGCAGGCGGTTTTCGAGGTAGCGCTTGAAGGTGTCGTCGATGATGTGCGGGTGGTTGGCGAAGAAGGTGAAGTGCGGCGGGCGGGTGCCGGTTTGCGTGACGTAGTGGATGCGCAGACGCAGTTTGCCGCGGGAGATGGTGTGGCCGAAGTCGCGGAGTTCGGTGAGGAAGGCGTTGAGGCGGGGCGTGGAAATGGTGGAGGCGAAGTTGCCGTAGGCCGCGTTGATGGCCGTCCAGATGCGGTGGACGCTGCGGCCGGTAAGCGCGCTGATGGCGATGGCGGGCGCGTAGGAAACGAAGGGGAGGCGGTCGGCGATTTGGGTGCGCACGGCCTCGCGCTCCTCGGGGGTGGTGAGGAGGTCCCATTTGTTGAGCAGGACGATGAGGGCGCAGCCGCGCTCGTCGGCGAGGTTGGCGATGCGCTGGTCGTTGTCCGTGAGGCCGATGGTGGCGTCTATCATCAGCAGGGCCACGTCCGCCCGGTCGATGGCGCGCAGGGCGCGGACGAAGCTGTAGTACTCGACGCTCTCGCTGATTTGCGATTTGCGGCGGATGCCCGCGGTGTCGATGATGCGGTAGTGCGTGCCCTCGTGCTCGACGAGGGTGTCGATGGCGTCGCGCGTGGTGCCGGCGATGGCGCTGACGATGGAACGCTCGGTGCCGACGAGGCGGTTGGTGAGCGAGGATTTGCCGGTGTTGGGGCGGCCGATGAGGGCGACGTTGATGGTGGGGGGGTCGTCGGCGCCAGCTGGGGCGCCAGCCGAGGGGTCGTCGGTGTCGGAGGGGGCGGCCGAGGCTTCAGGATTGGGTAGCAGCGTGACGAGCTCGTCGAGGAGGTCGCCCGTTCCGTGCCCGTGGACGCTTGAGAGGGGCCAAGGGTTGCCGAGGCCGAGGTTGTAGAACTCCCAGAGCGCGTCTTCGCGCGCGGGGTCGTCCATTTTGTTGACGAGAAGCATGACCGGCCGGCCGGAGCGTTTGAGCAGGCGCGCGACCTCGGTGTCGTCGGCGGTGATGCCGGCGCGCGCGTCCACCATAAAGAGGATGGCCTCCGCTTCTTCGGTGGCGAGGAGGGCCTGCGCGCGTATGGAACTTTGGAAGGCGTCGTCGGCGCCCCACTCGATGCCGCCGGTGTCGATGAGGATGAAGGCCACGCCGTTCCAGTCCGCGTGGTGGTACGAGCGGTCGCGCGTAACCCCGCGCTGTTCGTGTACGATGGCGTCCTTGCTGAGTGCTATGCGGTTGACGAAGGTGGATTTGCCGACGTTTGGTCGGCCTACCACCGCAACAATTGGTAAAGTCACGCGCTAATCCTGTCTCTGTGCCTGCATTTGCGTTTGGTTCTGCGCCGCGGAGGGGGAATTCTCCGGCGAAAGGGGGTTTTCCTGCACTTCCCCCCGGGCAGGCTCCGCCGCTATGGCTTCGATGGTGTCCAATAGATGTTTCGCTGTACAGGGTATCACAACTACCCGCCGATTCAGCGTTTGCGCGATATCCTCAGCCGTTTTGTCATCGAGCGTAAGGCCATCGGCGTTGAACAGGACCTCGGGGAGGACAACGACGCTCGCGGGGGGAAGCGCGCGCTGTTCAAGCTGGGCGATGATGTCTTGGGCGGTAAGGAGGCCCGCCACGCTGACGTTGCCGCCGAAGAAATTATTGGGGACGGCTAACACTTCGAGTGCGCGGTGAGGGAAAGTGCGGGTGGTGAGAAGGTCGAGCGTGGGGGCGAAGGCCTCTCCCGTGACGAGGACAAGATGGGGGGTTGGGGGCGGTGAGCACGGGAGAGCTACGAGTTGCGATGCAGGGCCGCACTTCTTCCCAATTTTTGCTCTTAAATCGCACTCTGAGGCCCAGTCGTCGATGAAGGAGCGGAGCATGCCGATGCCGTCTTCGAATTGCGGGAAGCCGTCGTAGCGGGCGGCGGGCGGTGGGGCGGTGCGCGCGAGGAGGAACCATTCGTCGGCGAGCTGGAAGCGCGTTTTGCCGGTTTGCCTGCGGGAACGCGTTTGCCACGGGGCGAGTTGCGCGATGAGGCGGCGCGCGTTTTGTGGGCTGTGCGGGGTGCGGAGGCGGGCGTGGCGCGTGAAGCCGTAGGGGACGATGCCGACCGAGAGGATGTTGGGGCGCGGCTCGAGCCATGCGAGGGTTTTGTTGAGTTCGGGGCCGTCGTTGATGCCGGGGACGAGGACCAGTTGCGCGTGTGCTTGGATGCCGGCGCGCAGCAGGCGGTCGAGGGTTTTGAGGCCGCGGGCGTGGTTTTTGCCCATGAGGCGGAGGCGCGTGGCGGGTGTGACGGCGTGGAGCGAGACGTGGAGCGGCGAGAGGCGGTGGCTGATGATGCGTTGGATTTCGGGTTCGCTGAGGTTGGTGAGCGTGACGAAGTTGCCTTGGAGGAAGGAGAGGCGGTAGTCGTCGTCGCGCTCGTAGAGGGAGGGGCGCATGCCTTGGGGCAGCATGGTCATGAAGCAGAACAGGCAGCTATTGTGGCAGGTGAGGAGCTTGTCGAAGATGGGGGAGGTGAAGGTGAGGCCCCAGGGTGGGGGGGTTTGGGGGGTGCGGGAGAGGGTGATGTGGCGAGCGGGGGAGGTGAGGGAGGGCGCTACGGTGAGGCGGACGGTGTTGCCGTCGGTGAGCCAGAGCCAGTCGATAATGTCGCGGAGCGGCTCGCCTTCCACCTCTGTGATGAGCATGCCCGGCTTGAGGCCCGCGCGTGCGGCGGGCGATTCCGGCGTGACGTGGGCAATGCGGGCGGCGGTTTGCGTGGTAGTGGGGAGGGGCGTGGCGTTGGGTGCTGCCTCGACCGTTGCCGCCGCCGCCTCAGAAGCGGCGGTGGACATGATGCGGGCGGCGGTTTGCGCGACGAGCGAACTCTGTCGTTTTTTCACGACAGTTGCTCCAGAGCCTGTTCGACGGCGATTATCTGATTTTCGGGAGTGGAGGCCCCGGCTGTTATCCCCACCACCTTGGTATCGGCAAACCAAGAGGCTTCAAGTTCGCCGGTGCCTTCGATGTGGTAGGTTCGCGGGCAGATTGCCTGACAGAGTTTTGCGAGGCGGGTGGTGTTTCCCGAGTTCTTGCCGCCTATGACCAGCATCACGTCGACCGCGGAGGCGAGTTCAACGGCCGCTTCTTGGCGCTGCCTAGTCGCAAGGCATATGGTGTTGTGGACGATTGGTTCGATACCGCGCTTTTGCAGGGCGTCGACGATTGCGTCGAAGGCTTCGGGAGTTTGGGTGGTTTGCGCGACGACGCCGATGCGGCCGTTTGCGGGGTTGCCATCTGTGGGGTCGTCGTTGTTGGTGGCGGCGGAGGAGGAGGTGCCGCCGCTGCTGGAGCCGAGAAACTCAGGCAGGTCTGAGGGCTCCTGTGCCACAAGGGCGTTATTTCCGGCCCACGCGCAGATACTTTCGACTTCTGGGTGTTCGGGTTCGCCGACTACCACCACCAGATGGCCCTGCTCATACAGGTTCCGGGCGGCCTTTTGTGCCCTTGAGACATGTGGGCAGGTTGCGTCCACCACCTCAAGATTCTTGCGGTGCGCCTGTTCGATGATTGCGGGAGCAACGCCATGCGAGCGGATGACCAAGACGCCCTCGTCCACCTCCGCAACGGCGCGCACCTCCTCCACACCACGCTGCCGTAACTCCTCCACAACCTGAGGGTTATGGATGAGCGGCCCAAGCGTGTAGACCGGAGAAGCGTTTGTGCACATCGCCTCGTTGACGAGCGACAAGGCGCGTTCGACCCCATAGCAGGCACCGGCGTATCGAGAACGAATAATCTTCATGTCTCCATTGTACCGCGCCACACGCAGAGAGATTGGCGGGATAAGAGCCAATGAGACCCGCGCAGCACCCATCGCACCCCGAACCCGCAAAAATTTACGACTTTGATACAGGTCCGATGCAGCATGCATGCAGCGCTTCCGTAGGCTTCTTCTTAAGGAAGCACGCAGAGAGGACGGGTGTCGAGGATGTGGACAAAGTTGGAGTGGCGCTCTGGCAAACAGGATGCCAGACGCATCTTCGGGGAGAGGCGCGGTGCCGCGTGGGCGCGGCGCGGCGTGAGCTTTGTCTTGGCCTTCGTGTGCATGGGACTGATGCTGGCGCTTAT
>JAIRTN010000166.1 GCA_031254905.1 Coriobacteriales bacterium | reverse complement strand
CGAGACTTCGCCCGCCCTCGTGGGATTCCCACCTCCGATGAGCCCGGCACGGGACGCGCCGTGGTGGGGAGCGCGGAAGGGGCGCTCCCCTTGGAGTATTCGCTCGAAGGGCATCCCGGCAACCGAATGGATGAGCGCGCTTTCGACACGCTCCTCCTCTGAGAGCGGAGGCAGTATGGATGGCAGACGGCTTGCGAGCATGCTCTTGCCTGAACCGGGCGGCCCTACCATCAACAAACCATGTGAGCCAGCCGCCGCTATCTGCAGGGCCCGCTTTGCTAAGTCGTTGCCCGCAACATCGGAGTAATCGGCTGAGGGCCTTCCCTTCGACGGCGAGGCCGGCTCGGGTGCCGCGAAGCGTCCTTTCTTCAGGTCGGCAAGGTGTTCGAGACAGACGTGCTCTCTCCCCTGCCGCGTGAATATGCCAGCAGCGGTCGGAGCGGTCATGAGGCCCAAACCCCGCGTCTGCGCTATGCGCTCATAGGCCAACTGGCCACAAACCGCCTTTACACTTCCGTCAAGTGACAACTCTCCCACGCAGAGCCTGTCCCTGACAAGTTCGGGGTCTATCTGCTTCGTGGCGACGAGAAAGCCCAAGGCTATGGGCAAATCGAATCCCGAGCCGACCTTCTTGACGGAACTGGGAGCCAAGTTTACGACGACGAAGCGGTTGCGCATCTCGAAATGAGCGGCTTTGAGCGCTTGGCGCACCCGCTGTTTTGCCTCTTGAATGGCGGTGTCCGGCATGCCGACAATGTGTATACCGGGCAGGCCCGACCCCACGCTTACCTCAACAGTGACCGACACAGCCTCGACACCCTGTATCGTGGCGGTCGCGACAAACCCGACCTGTTCCTCTCGACGCACCATTGTTAGTCCCCTGCGCCATAGGCGTCGCGGTGGTGGCGCAAAAAGGTCTTGCCGTCCTCGGACAAAAGCAAAGACATCACATCGAAACGCACACGGGCCGACGGAAGGTTATGGGAGAACAGGTACTCCATGGCTATCTTTTCATAGCGCTGCCGCTTCTTGCGGGTGACGGCATCCTCGGGAAAACCCGCGGAAGCCGATGTGCGGGTCTTGACCTCGATAAAAACAAGGTCCTCCCCTTCGCGGGCAATCACATCCGCCTCGCCCGCCTGACACTTCCAGTTGCGCTCGATAATCTTCGCGCCTCCATTTTTGAGGAAGGCACAGGCGATTTCCTCCCCTTGGTTTCCGAGTTCTTTGCGTCGCTCAACCATGCGTACTCCTTCATCACCGGTTCCGAACACCGAACACAGAGTGACGGAGGAGTTTGTACTTTTTACCGAACGGGTGATGACCGAATGATGCCGCGGTGACAAACCCGCGATGAACCGCCGTTAAACCGTGCCGCTCAGAGGAGGCAACCGTCGCGGAAAAGTAGCTCGAAAATTTTTGGAGGCAGCGGCGGCGACATTCCGCGAACGGCCGGTTTGGCGCGGCGAAACGACCTTGCGCGCGGGCTGCTGCTTAATCTTATCTCTTAAAAAAGGCGTTGTTGAAGGAAATTGTGACAAAAACTCACGCGATGAAAGGACGTGAGGCCTTGCTCGCGAATCGCTTTGATATGTTCCTCGGAGGCATAGCCTTTGTTTGAGGCAAATCCGTATCCGGGAAAATCGGCATCGGCGGCTATCATCAAGGCGTCGCGGCGTACCTTCGCCACAATGGACGCGGCCGCGATACAGGCAACCTTGCTGTCGCCCTTTACGATGCAGCGCTCTCGTTCGTGTATCCGCATCGGTTTGCCGTCGATGAGTACGAGGTCGGGGTTTAGGTGGCAGGATTCGATGGCCTGAACCATGGCGGTGCGCAGGGAGGCCGCCATGCCTATGCAATCGATAATGTCGGGTTCGACATGGGAGATACCGATAGCAAGGGCGACTTCCTCAATTGCAAGAGCCAGTTCTTCTCTCCGTATAAATGAAAGCTTTTTAGAATCGTCCAAGCCGGGGATTTGAGGTTCGAGCGGTAACGCGACGGCCGCGACGGTCAGCGGCCCGGCAACCGAACCGCGCCCGACCTCGTCGACGCCAATGACACAGGCAGCAGCACCTGCTTGGCGCTGCTGCTCGTAAAGCGCGTTGATACGCCTGTCTTCATCTTGGGGGGATTGCCTCTTGGCGGACACGTTTTTCCTCGCGGCGCGGGGTGCGGGCAGGTGCGCGTATGCCTGAGCGGTTCCTAGAAACCCTTTTCCCTGATGCGTGCCGCCTTACCGACCTTCTTGCGCAGGTAGTACAGCTTGGCACGGCGGATGGCGCCGTGACGCATGACTTCAATTCGGTCGATTTTGGGCGAGTGAACGGGGAAGGTGCGCTCCACGCCGATGCCCGAGGAGATTTTGCGCACGGTGAAGGTCTCGCGGTTGCTTGCCCCATGACGACGGATTATGTCGCCTTGGAATACTTGGATGCGCTCCTTGTTGCCCTCGATGATGCGGTAGTGGACCTTGACGTGGTCGCCTACTCCAAACGCGGGGAGGTTTTCTTTCATCTGCTGCTTTTCAAGCGCACGGATAATATCCATGATTGTCATACCTTTTCTAGATAAGGGTTACAGAGCCTCAAAGAAATGCCAAAAAACGTAAGAGAGAAGTATAATCCAATGCCCCCAAGGCGTGCAAGTAAACGATGCAAAAAGCGGCAAAAAAGCAGGCAAAGCGGGGCGCAAAGCGGGCGTCGGGGATAGATTTAGCATATTTAGTACATTTAGTATATTCAATATATTGGGCAATACTGAGTTTAGGGGCTTTTGAGGGCAGCTTGGCGCATGAGGGTACGGGGGGCGCTTACAGGGGTTCCTTGTTCGCGCGCCCATATCTCGATGGTAAGCGCTGCCTGCTCTATGAGCATGCCGAGGCCGTCGATTGCCACGGCGCCGACCTCGCGGGCGTTTTTGAGAAGCGCTGTCTCCCCATGACCGTAGACCGCATCGAACACGACCAGTCCTTGTCTGAGCAGACCTTGCTTGAGCAGTTTGGGGGGGACGACGGCGTCATCGGCTGAGGCCATGCCTACGGGTGTGGCGTCGATGAGGATGTGCGCTGTTTCGAGGTGGGCGGCGAGTTCCGTGTACGCGAT
>JAIRTN010000016.1 GCA_031254905.1 Coriobacteriales bacterium | reverse complement strand
ATGATAGGATATTTGTCAACGAGGGCCGCCCAGTAATCGACCATTTCCTCACTCGTGAGTTCGCGCCCCTCGCTCGCAAGTACGTAGCGCTTCTTATCCCCATCATAAAATTCGGTTGACGCCGGATCCATCGCAAAGACTACCTGCTCGCCGGGGGTATAGCCCGCGCGAGTAACCGCGTCGACAAGCAGGGCGAGCGGCTCCTCATTCGTCGCGAGATTGGGGGCAAAGCCGCCCTCGTCGCCCACGGAGGCCGAAAGCCCGCGCTCCTTGAGTACCTTTTTGAGTGTGTGGTATATCTCGGCGCACCAGCGCAGGGCCTCAGCAAAGCTGCCCGCACCGATGGGCATAATCATGAACTCCTGAAAATCGACGTTATTATCCGCATGAACACCACCGTTGAGTACGTTCATCATGGGAGTGGGGAGCAAATGCGCGTTCACGCCACCGATGTAGGAATAGAAGGTCAACTCGGTGGACTCCGCCGCCGCCTTTGCAGTCGCAAGCGAGGTGCCGAGGATGGCGTTAGCGCCAAAATTCGTCTTATTGGGCGTTCCGTCGAGGGCGATAAGTTCCGCGTCGATGGCGCGCTGGTCGGTGGCATCCATGCCGACGAGAGCATCGGCTATCTCTCCGTTGACGTGGTCAACCGCCGCGATAACCCCCTTGCCCAGATAGCGCGAGGACTCGCCGTCGCGCAACTCGCAGGCTTCAAAGGCACCCGTCGACGCTCCCGAGGGCACAGCCGCGCGCCCAAAAGAACCGTCATCCAATACAACTTCCACCTCAACAGTGGGATTGCCGCGCGAATCGAGTATTTCGCGGCCATAGACATCAATGATACTGCTCATTGTCATTCCTCCTCAGAATCCTGTCTGCGAATCTTGCCCGTGCCGAACAGTGCTTCTCCCGTGCCCGCACAAGCCCGGGCCTTTACCTCATGCGCTCAGTTTGCGGCTTCCTCTCTTTCCTTCGCGATTTTCCAAAGTTCCTCAAGTTCATCAACCGTATACTCAGAGATGTGTTTTTCTGCCGTCAGTGCGCACTGTTCCATGATAGCCCAACGTTCGCGAAATTTGCGGCACGTCGAACGCAAGGCGCTCTCAGCGTCGATACCCTCCTTGCGAGCGACATTGACAAGGGAGAACAGCACGTCGCCAAACTCGTCAGCAGCGGCAGCGCTGCCCCGCGGCTCGGCGCGATACTCCTCAATTTCCGAGGCAACCTGCTCCCACACACTTGCCACATCCGGCCACTCAAAGCCCGCGGAAACCGCCTTGCGACTGATGTCCTGCGCCTGCATGAGCGCCGGAAGCGCCTGAGGCACGGCGTCGAGCAGGCCCTCACCCTGCCCACCTTTGCGAGACGCCTTGCGCTGCTTTTCGATAAGCTTGATTTCATCCCACAAATCGAGTACCTCACCCGGCGTTTTTGTCGCCTTAATGCGCTCAATTTGATGGGGAGAAAGACGGGCCGCCACAAAGGCCGCTTCATCCCCAAATACGTGAGGATGACGCCGAATCATCTTATCATTTACATCCGCAAGCACATCGGCAATGGTAAAGACTCCCGCTTCACTTGCCATCTGGGACTGCAAGACGACCTGCAGCAGCACGTCGCCTAACTCCTCGCGCAAGTCGAGCATGTCATCGCGCTCAATCGCGTCGATTGCCTCGTATGCTTCCTCGGCCATGTTGCGGGCGATAGAGGCGTGCGTCTGCTCCCTATCCCAAGGACAACCGCCCGGTGAGCGAAGCCGCTCTATCGTACCGACAAAGGTTTCAAAGCGCTCGCCGATTTGCCTATCGATTTTCGATTCTCTGTGTTCGTCAGACATCATGTCCTCCTTGACAATAGTATACTGGTTATCATGAATACTGCCGTGCTGACACCTGAGATTATGAAGACAAACAATCCCGGGCTCACCGATTTCGGGAGTGGGAATCTCCTCGCGCTGACAAGTCAGTGTCTTTGCAGCGCCAAAAAACCAACCCATTGCACCATGTGCGTCGACTTTTGCCCTGCGGGCGCCATCACGATGAACAGCGTGAACCGCCCCGTCATCGCCGCCTTGAACTGTCTCAAATGCGGCGCCTGTGTTGGCGCCTGCCCCACCAACGCGCTGGCCGCCTCGACGAAAACCCTCCAGCAGATTGTCCGCCTCGCGTTGCAGGCGAGTTTGCGGGTTCATCATCTGGCGATAGGCTGCGAGCGCACGGCGGCCCTTCTCAGGCTCGAATCAAAGACCGACGAGCCCGAGGCAGCCGAGGAGGCGCTGCGCTTCATAGAGGAGGCGCGGACAAGCGAACACCTTCAAATCATACCCTGTCTCGGCATGCTCACGAGGGAGATGTGGTTTGCCTTCCTCAACGAAATAGGGGTATCAAGACTTGAGGAATTGAGCGTGTTTTTGCCTCCCGGACAATGCGCCGAGTGCCCTGTCAACGCCAAAGATGCCATCGAAGACCAGCTTGACGCGGCAATCTGCCGCGCCGAGGAATGGACGGGCCAAAGCGTGGGGCTCATCACCCGTGCGGAAAACTTGCCACAGATAAAGAGGGCCAATGTTCGCGCCTACCTCGCGAGCGACTTTGAGGTGGACAGGCGCGGAGCGTTCACAGGATTTCTCAAAGAACTTCGGCAGTCGTGGGACGATAATGCCAAGATTGGAAATCAGGCGGTCGATGAGGTTCGACGACAGCGCGAGCGAAAGCAAACGTTTGAGCGCACGCTCCTGTCCGCCAAGATAAAACAGGGGAAGTCGGGCAACCGTAGCCCGATAGCGGTTCCCACGCGCTATATTCTCATCGAGGCGCTTGGACGCAATGACGCCAACGCCACAGATGTCAGGCTCCTCGTCAGTTCGACCGACGAGCAGCGCTGCACACTCTGCGAGGACTGCGTCAACGTATGCCCCGTACGGGCACGCTCCATCGTCGATGTCGAGGCAAACTCCCCCCACGAAGACAGCCCCTCGGATACGCGCCGCATAGTCGTCGATGAGTTGTACTGCGTTGCCTGCAGCGCCTGCCTGCAGGCCTGCCCCACAGGCGCCTGCTCCTTTACCGAAATCGACGGCACTTTCTTCCTGCTGGACGAAACCGCAACCGAAACTCCCGAGGAATCCGAGGAACCCGCAGCGCCCGAAGCGCCCGCGGCCCCCGCCAAAACATCCGTGTAAGATTCCGCACACATCTGCTACATGCTTCGCGTATAATGGGCAGTACAAGAAACGGGAAGCGGACGCAACATGTTTATCACGCTGCAATGCGTCTGCCGCATTTCAGATTGCACAAATCAAAAAACGCGCAAAGGGGGTCTTGTGGCGAAAGTAAGTACAAACGGGTCTGAGGGTCTTCATGGCACACAGGCT
>JAIRTN010000173.1 GCA_031254905.1 Coriobacteriales bacterium | reverse complement strand
GAGATACGCAACACGCTCAAAAGCGAAGTGCGCTCCAAGGTTCTTGGCAACATGGTACTCGAGCGCCTGCGTGCCATCGACGATGTTGCCTATATCCGCTTTGCTTCGGTGTACAAGGACTTTAGGGACATCGATGAGTTTCAAACGGCACTGAAGGGTATGGGTTAATATGGCTGAAGTTAGGCCCGATGCTCCGTGTGGTGCCGCGTTTGGTGACGCGGGCGATGCCGTGCCCGCCTCCGCCTCTGATGCTCTGACGTTGCGTATTCAGCGCCTCGACACGAACCTGCCCTTGCCCGCCTACGCGTATCCGGGCGACGCTGGGCTGGATTTGCGTGCGGCCGCCGACTGTGTCCTTAAACCGGGGGAGCGCGCGCTTATCCCTACTGGTCTGAAACTTGCCATTCCCGAGGGATTTGCGGGCTTTGTGCAGCCCCGCAGCGGCGCGGCGGCTCGTCAGGGACTTTCGCTTGTCAATACCCCCGGGCTTATCGACAGCCAGTATCGCGGTGAGTTGATAGTCATCGCGATAAACCTCGATGGCGACTGTCCCATTGAGATACAAAAGGGCGACCGTATCGCGCAGCTTGTCATCCTGCCGATTCCGCGAGTGACGCTTGTGGAGGTTGATACACTTGACGAGACTGAACGCAGCGAAAAGGGCTTTGGCAGCAGCGGCTCGGCATAGGACGGCAGACGATGAGGCAAGGGTAGGGACTGTCTCAACATCTTTTTAGCACGGTTGAGGTACCATAGGGAAGTGCCGAATGAGATAATAAGCGTTTCCTCAAATGTGGCGTGACAGGGATAAGGAGAAACCCATGGATTGGGCGACATTTTTTCGGAAGAATCTTGAGCCAGTGCAGGCCTACCAGCCCGGTTTGCGCGAGGAGCAGATATGGCAGATTGCGGAAGTTGATACCATTTATAAACTCTCGTCGAATGAAAGTCCGCTGCCGCCGTTTCCTTCGGCCTTGGCCGCGATGCAGGACGCGCTTGTCACCCTCAATGAGTATCCGGATGGCTCCGCTTACCAGCTTACGCGGCTCTTGTCTTGGCACTACGATATTCCGGCCGACCAGATAACCGTCGGCAATGGCTCCAACGAGCTTCTCGACCTCATCGCTCAGACCTGCCTTGAGCCGGGAGACAACGTGGTATATGGCTGGCCGTCGTTTATCGTCTATCGCTCCTCGGCGCAAATTGCTGGCGCAGAGTACCGCGAGGTCGGGCTGTCGGCGGACGGCTCCTTTAATCTTGATGCCCTGTTAGACGCCATCGACGAGCAAACAAAAATCGTCACGGTGTGTACGCCGAACAACCCCACGGGCGGTGTGGTGCGCAGCGCTGAGTTTGAGGATTTCCTTGGAAAAGTGCCGCCGCACGTACTTGTTGTGGTGGATGCGGCCTACGAGGAGTTCATCGACGATGAGCAGGCAGTAAAGCCCCTTGCGTATTTCGATGGGCAACGCCCCTACGTGGTTCTGCGCACCTTTTCTAAGATATATGGGCTTGCGGGCCTGCGCTGCGGCTATGGTTTTGCTCCCTCGATATTGGTCGAGATGTTGCACAAGGTGCGGGAGCCCTTTAACGTCAACACGATTGCGCAAGTTGCCGCCCGCGCCTGCCTTGAGGACGACGTAGAACTTGAACGTCGCCGCGTCCTCAACGCGGCGGGCAGAAAACGGCTTTCCGCCTGTTTTGAGCGACTGGGTCTGAAATATCTGCCGAGCCAGACGAACTTCATTTGGGTTGAGGTCGAAGACCCGGCGGCGACCTTTAATGCCCTACTCAAGAGGGGCATCATTGCGCGGGCTTTCCCGGGCGCGAGCGGACTGCGTGTTGGTGTGGGGGATGAAGAAGGGGTTGCCTCGACGATAGCCGCTTTCGAGGAAATCTTTGGTGCATAAGCGGGGTTTTGGAGAGAATAGACAGGTATGACTATGCAAAGGAAGCAATCAATCGGCACTTCTCCAGACAGCACTTCTCCAGACGGCCCTTCGACGGACTTTTCGGCGGCTTCTTCCTCGGCACTGCCCTTTGCCTCCATTCTCATTGTAGGCGTGGGACTCATCGGTGGCTCGATAGCCGCCGCGCTCAAGGCGCGTGCGGATGTGGCACCTCGTGTGCGCGGCATCGATGTTGACCGACATGCAATCGAAGGCGCCCGTGCGAAGGGCTTCCTCGACGACGGCGCCCTCATGGGTGCCGATGGCACCTTTACGGCCCTTGGCAGCGACGGCAGCGACGACGGCGATGGCAGCAGCGGCAGCGACGGCGCCCCCGCCTCCAACGGCACCCCCGCCATCGCCCCCGCCTCCTGGCTCACCGACGAGCAAACAGACCTCATTGTGCTTGCCATCCCGGTTTCCTGCGCCGAGGACTGGCTCACCCGCATCGAGGCCAGCGGCTATCACGGCGCCATCACCGATGTCGCCTCCACCAAAGGCGTCTTCACCCGCCTCGCCCAGCGCATCCTCTCCGATTCCTCGCGCTACATCCCCGGCCACCCCATGGCCGGCAGCGAGGTCAACGGCATCGAGGGCGCGCGGGCCGCGCTGTTCCAAAACGCGCACTGGATACTCTGCCCCGACGAACATTCCAACCCGCAGGTCTTCACGCGCCTGCACGAATTCGTCACGTCCCTCGGCGCGCGCAGCATCACCCTCCCGCGCGAGGAACACGACGAGGCAATTGCCGTCGTCAGTCACGTGCCACACATAGTCGCAAGCGCGCTCGTGCAGCTTGCGGGCGCCCATGCCCGCGACAAGCAGGAGATATTCCACCTCGCGGCGGGCGGCTTCAGAGACACAACGCGCATCGCCGCCGGCTCGCCGGAACTCTGGTGTGGCATAGCGCTCGACAACCGTGAGGCACTTTCCCGCGGTCTCGTCGAACTCAGGCAGGTTATTTCGCAAATCGAAGCCTCCCTCAACTCCGCCGACGCACACGAGCTTACGCGCTTACTAGCAAGCGCGGCAAAAACACGCGCCTCCATCCCCGCAACATGGGTTCCGGATTCCTCGCGCCTCGTAGAAGTGCGCATCCCCATGGCAAACCGCAGCGGCGTCATCGCGCAAGTTACCGGGTTCACCGGCAGGGCGGGCTGCAACATCCAGTCCATCAACATCGACCACATCAACGAAGCAACCGCCATCCTCGAACTCATCCTCACGGACGAAGGCGACATCGGCCGCCTCATGAACATGCTGATAGACGGCGGTTTCGACGTATCATTCCGCCCGCTCGGCCCTCGGGAATAGCCGTGTCGCCGTCCGCCCTCAAAGGCCACCTCCGCGTGCCGGGCGACAAGTCCCTGTCCCACCGCGTTGCGCTCTTTTCCGCCATGGCAAACGGCCGCTCGCAGGTGCGTGGCCTGCTCGATTCCCTCGATGTCCGCTCGACCCTGCATGCCATCGCCTCCCTCGGCGCAAAGGTAGAGTTAAATGGGGATAAGGACGGGCGCAGTCTCGTCGGCAGTATCACTGGATGGGGCGACGCGGGTCCTCGCTCGCCAAAACACGTCGTGGACTGCGGCAATTCGGGCACAACGGCCCGCCTTTTACTCGGCATCGTGAGCGGCTATGACTGCGCTGTCTCCCTCGTGGGCGATGCCTCGCTTTCGGGGCGGCCAATGGATAGGGTTGTGCTTCCTCTTACTCAGATGGGGGCCCATTTTTATTCTTCGGCTTCGGAGTATGACGGCCTCAGTAATCGTGGTGACAGGGACGGCAACGGCAACGGCGGTGCCGACCTTATCCCCATTACCAATTCTCAAGAAAAAGGCCTGAGGCTGCCGCTTACCGCGGAGGGCAGCGGCGCGCTGCGGGCGATAGATTATGTGAGCCCGGTTGCGTCTGCGCAGGTCAAGAGCGCCATTTTGCTTGCCGGCCTCAACGCGCGGGGGACGACGCGGGTGACGGAGCCGCACAAAAGCCGCGACCATACCGAGCTGCTTTTGCGCGCCTACGGGGCGAGCCTTGCGGTTGATGGGCTTGCGGTGAGTGTTACCGGGGGCAGCCGTCTTGGCGCCGTGGATTGCGAGGTGCCCGGCGACCCGTCTTCGGCGGCGTTTTTGCTTGTGGCGGCGGCGCTTGTTCCCGGAAGCGAGGTGCGGGTATGCGGGATGCTTCTCAACCCCACGCGTACCGGGTTTCTCACCATATTAGAACGCATGGGGGCAGAAATTGCTATTGAGATAAGCAAAAATTCGTCCTTGGGGGGTGAGCAGGTAGGGGATGTGACGTTGCGCCATCGCGAGGGGCTTGAGGCAATTGTGGTTGAGGCGCATGAGATTGGCGCGCTCATCGACGAGGTGCCGATACTGGCGCTGCTTGCGACCGCCGCGAAGGGTACGACGGTGTTTCGGCAGGTGGGAGAGCTTCGCGTGAAGGAATCGAATCGTCTTGCCGCCATTGTTGAGGGCTTGCTGGCGCTTGGCTGCACGGCGCGCGAGGAGGGCGACGACCTGTATGTTGAGTACGGCCCGCCGCGCAACAGGGGGGTTCGACTTGCGACATACAGCGACCATCGTCTTGTGATGACGTGGGCGGTTGCCGCGCGTGCCTTTGACCTTGCGCCTGTCATTGCGGGGCTCGAAAGCGCAAACGTCAGCTATCCCGGTTTTTTCGACGACCTCAGGCGGTTATCATAGATGCGATAACAAGCAAGAGGCGTATTCTTGGAGAGGGAGGCATCTCCTCACAGAAGCGTTGTGGAAAGGAAAGGTATGATTATCGCCATCGATGGGCCGGCGGGTTCCGGCAAATCAACGGTTGCTAAACTCGTTGCGCGTGAGTTGGGCTTTGCCTATCTCGATACCGGCAGCATGTACCGTGCGGTTGCGTGGCGCGCTCTTGCGGAGCGCCTCGACCTCTCGGAGCCCTTGTGCGCCTCAAGCGTTGAGCGCATACGCGAAATTGCCCGTACCGAGCCCATAGATTTTGGCTTTGTCCAAGGCGAGCCCCTTCCTTCTCAAGTGTTTATCAACGGCGAGGATGTTACGCGACAGATACGGACGCCGGAGGCGGACAAGGCGGTCTCGCCTGTCTCCGCCGATTCGGGGGTGCGCGAGGCACTGACCGCTCAGCAGCGGGACTTCGGGCGTGCCCACAACACCGTTATGGAGGGGCGCGACATCGGGACGGTGGTGTTTCCCCGTGCCGAACTTAAGGTTTTTCTTACCGCGAGTGCCGATGAACGTGCGCGCCGCCGCGCCCAGCAAAACGCCGAGAAGGAGGGGAGAAGCGTGGCCAGCGCACAGGAGGTGGCCACCATACTTCAGGACATTTTGCGCCGCGATGCCTACGATTCGTCCCGCGAGGTCGCGCCGCTCGTTCCGGCGCTGGATAGTTGGGAGTTGGATAGCACAGGGATGACGATAGAGGAGGTTGTCGCCGCCATTGTGGGGCGAGCGCGGGGTGTGGAGGAGGCGAACGGAGGATCCGACGCTGCTGGCGGCTTTGCTGCTGCTGGCGGTTTTGCTAGTGGAGGCTCCGCCGTTGCTAGCGGAAGTTCTGCTTCCGGAGAGCCCTCCGCCGGGGGAGAGCGATGAAGCCACTCGACTACTTCTACGACACGCCCTCGTCGGGCGAGGGACACTTCCCTCAGAAGTTCTGCACCATCATCTTTGCGGTTATCCGCGTGGTATTCTTTCCGCTGTTTCGCTACCGAGCCTTCGGTCTCGATAAGCTGAAGGATTTGCCCAAGGGCAGCGGCGCCCTTATTGTCGGCAACCACCATTCCTATCTCGACCCGGTATTCGTGATGTCCGTGTTGCGCCCACGGGCCATCCGTTATCTCTCCAAAGAAGAATTTCTCAAACTCCACCCCATCATCACACGTCTTGTGGCGTGGGTTGGCGTCTTCCCCGTCAGGCGCAATACTGCCGATATGTCCGCCATCAAACGTGCGACGCGCATGCTCAAACGCGGGGAGCTTGTCGGCATCTTCCCGGAAGGAACCCGCGTTCGCTTCAAAGACCAAGAAGTCACCTATCACGAAGGCGTCGCGCTTATCGCGCAGCTTGCAAAGGCACCCGTGATTCCCGTGCGGATCTGGGGCACAGACCGCATCTGTCCCGAAGGCAAGGCTCTTTTCCGTCTGCCAACTGTCACCCTGCGCTTCGGCGACCCCCTCTCCATAGACGATGAGCCCTTCGCTTCTCTGCCAAAACACGAACGCCTCACCGCGTTTACCACCGAGGTAATGAAACGCGTCTACGACATGGAATACCCCAGACCACACTAAATCCCAACCACCCACAACGCCATAACCAGTCACTCCAACCGAGGGGGGCGGGGGGAAGGAGAAGGTGCTATACTTGGGGGTGTCTGTTTATAGCTGTGAATAAAGGCCTTATGTTGGAGCGTCTATGAGAAAACGCGAGAACATGCTTCGGGGGGCTGGGCGCCGTGCGCGCGTGCTGTTTGTCCTGCTCTGTAGCCTTGTGTTTATAGGGGCGCTGCTGCCGACGACCGCGTTTGCCTATTATGATAGGGGGGCGGTGGGCATATCGGTAGGTTCTTCCTCGGTCAGTATACAGGCGGGCTCCTCCATCAGCGTGAGCGTTTTGCTGAACCCTGCCTCAGACGCGCAGACTCAGGGCTGCGGTATGGCCGAGTGCCCCCAGTCCTGCCCTCCTGAGTGCATGGACGCAAACGGCCAGTGCATCTGTGCCGGTACCACT
>JAIRTN010000031.1 GCA_031254905.1 Coriobacteriales bacterium | reverse complement strand
GAGGTAAAACTCGGCGCGACCACCGGCGGCATGTCTTCTTCGGGTTCCGGCTCTGGCTCCGGCTCCGGCTCGGGAGGCAGCGTCGGAGCGGCGACGGGCAAAGGCGCGCCCACCGCGGCGGACAGGGCGATTTGAGGAGGCTCCGGTGCCGGTACCAGTATCGGCTCCGGCTCGGGTTCCGGCTCCGGCTCGGGCATGATGATGGGCTCGGGCGCAGAAACCAGAGGAGGGGCATCATCCTCATCGTCGCTGGAGCCAGCGCCAGAGGCCCCCTGCGCCGAGGAGCGGAAGGAGTAGGGCTGTGTCACCACCAGCGGCGTAATCTCGGGTGCCGGTGCGAGGGCAGGCGCACTCGACGACGCAAACTCAAGTTTAAGCTGCGACTGAGGGTCGGGGCTTTCCTGCAGTTCGCGCCAGTGCCTTCCCGTTCGCTGGCTCGTGGGCACTCCTTCAAGGAGGTCGATTTCGGGGGCAAATTCGGGGGCGGAGAAGTAGATAGGTTCCGCCCGCGGGGCAGGTTCGGGTTCCGCGACAGCCGTGGGCAGCGGCGCCGGTTTTGGCATCGGTGCCGCGACGGGCTCGACGATTGCCCTCGTCGGTGGCGTTACGGGGGCCGCAACGGGCAGGGGTTCGTCCGTGGGTTCGCTCAAGGAAACCGCAAGGGGTTCGGGGGCCGGCATCGGGCTGAGTTCCGGCTCGGAGGGCAACTCGGGCATCGCCTTTGGCGCAGTAATTAAGGGGGATGAGGACGGGGGCGAAGCGGTCTTTGATTCCGCCTCGGGTGCCGCGATGGGTGGGGGAGCGCCTTCGGGCGCTTCCGTGGGAGCCATCAGGGATTCCGCCGTCGAAATCGGGCTTCCTGTGGGTGCCGGCAATGAGGAAAGTGAGATGGTGGTGCTTGGTATCTGGGGCGGCGTCAGATCGGGCGGCGGCGGCAAAGGCTCAGGTTCCGGCTCCGGTTCGGCTTCTGGCTCAACTTCAGGCTCCGGCTCGACCTCGGGTTCCGGTTCAGCCGCTGCCTCGGGTTCGGGCTCGACCTCGGGTTCCGGTTCCGGCTTAGGAGTAGGTTCAGGTTCGCTTTCAGATTCCGGTTCTGGCTCAACCTCTGGTTCTGGTTCGGGAATCGTTTCCGGCTCCGGCTCAGCCTCGACTTCAGGTTCCGCCTCGGGTTCGGCCTCTGGTTCAGGTTCAACTTCCGGTTCGGGAGCAGGTTCCGGTTCAACTTCGACTTCGACCTCTGGTTCCGGCTCTGGCTCAGGTTCCGGCTCGACCTTGGGTTTTGGCTCAGGTTCCGGCATCGCCAAGTATTCAGAGGCAGGTATGGCCGCAGGCACAAAACTTCCGAGGGGGTCGGGCCATCCGGGGGGTCGTGGCGCCTTCGGCGTCGACGGCGAGGCTTCGGGTTTGGGAGCGGGTTCGGCTTCGACTTCCGGTTCTGGCTCGGGAATAGGTTCCGGCTCCGGTTCGGCTTCGGCCTCGGTTTCTTGCTCAGGCTCGACCTCGACTTCCGGCTCGGCCTCGGCCTCAGGTTCGGATTCGACCTCGACTTCAGGCTCTGGTTCAGGTTCGGGTTCCGGAGTAGGTTCGGGAGCAGGCTCAGGTTCGGGTTCGGAGGTGGGAGATTCTTGAGGCTCGGCGGACTCGTCCGGCTCCCTATATTCAGATTCTTCCTGTGCGGGTGGTTCTGGCTGCGCCTCGCTGAACTCTTTGAGTTCGGGGATTATGGTGGGCGGGGCCGCCGGTTGGGGCCGGAGCATGGGCTCGGGGATGGGGGCCGCGATTGGCTGCTGGGGAGTGAGTTCGGGGTAGATGATGGGCGAGGAGCCCTGCGTTTGGGGGATGACGGCCTCGGCCAGCACGCGTTCGAGCCCGATGGTTGGTTGGGTGGGGCGGGAGGGCCGGGAAGGTTTGCTTGTGCGGCCGTTTGAGCCGGCGATTACCACCGGCACGGGGCGCGTTACCGGCATGGTGAAGGGTTGTGGCTGTGGCGAGGTGGTCTGGCGCGGGCGGGGCGACGGCGGTTGAACGACGGCGGATTGGTCGGAGATGTCCAGAGTCATGTTGGATTCAAAGCTGGTTAAGAGGCTGGAAATGCTCGACTGGACGTTTTCGTCCGCGTTCTCAAAGGCATCGAAAGAGAACACATCCGAACCGAATAGACCGGAAGTTAGATTATCGTGACCCGGAGTATCGACAGTATTTGGTTCCGCCACAAAAACGACCTTCTCTGGGTGAGAGCCTGCCTACATTACTTCCTCGAATGGCGCTTCGAGGTCTCCGTCAACAAGGGTTCTGACCTTGCCGTTAAGAATTGCTCCCGGCTCGACCGCCAAGGACGCGGCCGACACGTCGCCAAGACAGTAGGAGTGGCTTCTTAACACGACGACGTTATCCGCGTCGATGTTACCTTTGACCTTGCCATCGAAGATGATATTTTTGGTCTTTACGTCGCCGCCGATAATCGAAGTGTCATCGACGATGACGCCAAGGCCGGCGTTGAGATTGCCTTTGACCCGACAACTGTACAGGCCGATTTTTGAGCCATCGATGTCGCCGCGGACGATTCCGTGTATGGCCACGTCGCCCTTGGCATCGATGTTGCCCTTGACGCGACCGACGATGTCGATATGGCCCTCCGTGATGATGTCGCCGAGAACCGTTGCCTCGCGCGTGATGACGGAGATGCCCTTCTCAACGGGTTCTTCCTCAACCTCTATCGGCTCGCCCGTAACGAAGGTTGCCCCTTCCCGTCCGCCCGCGGCCTCCGCGGAAAGACGGTCGGACGAGGCGAGCGCAAGCTGCTCCGCCCGTGCTTTTTCTACGGCCGCTGCGGCCTCCTCGTCGATGGCGACGGCCACGGGGGATTCGGGCTCGACGGTGAGCGGGGCGGCTGCGATGAGCGGCTCGGCGGGCTCGGGTGCGGCTGCTGCTGCGGCGGGGGTGGGAGTGGGAGTGGTTGCCGCTGCCGCGGTTGGTGCGGTTGTTGCGGTTGGCTCGTCGGGGGCGGCAAATGCTCTGTCCGCCCGCTGGAATGAGGTTTCGATGCCGGAGAGGGGTACCGCCTGCTTGAGGGGCTCCGCGGGTTCAGCGGCTGCTGCTGCTGTCGCCGCGGCCGCTGCGGCCTCCTTCTGCTCTCTCTTTGCCTTCGCGCTTTCCTCCAGCATTTCAATCTGCGTAAACACCGGGCGCTGCGCGGGCGCGCTGGTGCGGGTGGTCTCGTCGGCCGCGCGTCCCTCGTTAGGAGAGGGCTTCGCCGTGCCGTTGTCTCCGAGGTCCGTGATGCGGGTACGCGGGTCGGGCGCCGGCTGGTCTTTGAGAACCGGCGTCTGAGCGCCGGTGTCGTCGGCGTTGGTTTGTATGGGCGGAGGGTCGATAAGCGAGGAGGCAGGGATATGCCCCGGAACCACGCTGGGGGGCGCGGGTGGCGCAGGAGCCGCGGGCGCGTCGGCCTTAAGCGGCGGTGCGCTCATGGGCGCGGGCGTTACCAAGTCGGCGTTTGGCCACAGGCTCTGAGTAAAACTCATGGGCTTGGGGTTCATCGACTCGCTTACAGGAGTTACCGGTGAGTCCGCATCGCCGAACTCGGGTCTGAGAATAGACCCTTCGGAGTCAAAAGAGCTGGTTTCCGGTGCATTGGTATTTTCATCCATAAGGCAATCCTAGTCCCGTATGTTCCCAACACATGCAATGCCGCGCGATGCCGCATCAACTCTCAACATCGCACGCAATGAGTATATTCTATCCTACTCTCGCGCTGTCAGACAGCCATAATGACGAAAAAATGAAAGTAAATCCGATATGAGTGAGGGAGAGAGTTAGAGTTAGAATATCCATGCGCTTATCCGCATACTTTTCTGTGCTCTTTTATGCGGCCTTGCGCGCCTCGTATTTGATTCGGTGAAGGGAAGGTAGGGCATGGCCTATCGGAAACTTGCCCCCGACATTGTTGAGCGCATCGAGCGCGACCGTAGCCAGCCGGCGTGGCACAATCCTTGGCGCACGGATGATGCGGCGGCACTGCGGCGCGACGTGGGGCACGATAAGGCCACCCTGTGGCGGCCCGCCTTTGTGAGGGATGCGGAGAAGGTCCTCCATTCTCCCTATTACAACCGTCTTTCAGACAAGACTCAGGTGTTTTCGCTGTACCGAAATGACGATTTGACCCGTCGCTCGCTTCATGTGCAGCTTGTTTCGCGCATTGCGCGCAGCATCGGCGCCGTGCTTGGCCTTAATACCGACCTCATCGAGGCCATCGCGCTTGGGCACGACATTGGGCATACCCCCTTTGGGCACACGGGCGAGCGCTTCCTCAGCGCGTTGTATAACCACTATACCGGCCGTTTTTTTGACCATAATGTCCACGGCGTGCGGGTGCTTGACGGCATCTTTCGCCACAACCTCAGCCTTCAGACCCTCAGCGGCGTTCTGTGTCATAACGGCGAGTTTGAGCAGCAGGAGTACCATCCCCGGCCGCTTGGGGGCTTTGGGGAGTTTGACGCGCTGTTCGAGCAGTGCTGCACGCATGAGCTTCCGCTCGACAGCCTTGTGCCATCGACCCTCGAAGGTTGCGTTGTGCGCGTCAGCGACATGATTGCCTACGTGGGCAAGGACCGCCAAGACGCCGAGCGCGCGGTGGGGCGGGGTAGCGCTCCGTCCTTCGGTGTTACGGAGGTGGGTGCCCACAACGCGGAAATCATCAATAACCTTACGGTTGACCTTATCGAGAACAGCTACGGGAAGAACCATCTGCTGTTCAGCAAGAAGGCCTTTTCGGCGTTGCGCGGCATCAAGCAGGAGAACTTCCAACTCATCTACGACAACGAGCAAATCAATCGTACGAGCGAGGAGGTTGTGGAGGCGATGTTTACGCGCCTGTACGAGCGTCTGCGCGCCGACGTGATTGCGGAGGATGAGAGTTCGTATGTGTTTCGGCACCATATCGTCTTTATCGAGCGCAGGCGGGGGATGTACCGCGACGCGCTGCCTTATCACAAGGAGGCGCCGGACCAGATTGTTGTTGACTACCTCGCCAGCATGACCGATGACTACTTCGTCGATTTGCACGCGCTGTACTTCCCCCGCGAGACAGCCATCGAATACGTGCCCTATTTCAAGCCTTAGGCAGCCCTAAACCCTCGCCTTGCTGGCGCATGCGCCGCCGCGTTGGCAGCCGGGGCGAGGGGCGAGGGGCGGGGCGGGGGTGAGGGGGTTGCGGGGCGTTATTATCCCCATTAGCGCTTTTTAGAGGGGGCCGCGGAAGAAGTGGCCTGAGGTGTAGCCCTCGCGTTTGGGCAGGCTTCCCGCTCCTCTGAGGGCGAGGTCGCGGGCCCGGATTGCGCGTTCTACCTCGGCTTTTAGTTCTTTGGTTGTGAGTAGGGTGCCGTCGACGACGAGCGTGGAGAGGCCGAGGCTGAGCAGTTCTGGCATCAGGGGGATGAGGTCGAGCGGCACAGCGTTGAACAGGTGGCTGCGGCCGCTTTCGTCGGTGCGCACCGGCATGTGGTAGCCTTTGCGGTCTTTGAGCAGGCGCGGCGCGCGGCGGCGGACGCAGGTGGCGCAGCGCTGGTCGCAGGGGCCTTGCGCCATGAGCAGACAGTGTTCTGTCACCATGAGTTCTTGTTGGCCGAGGACGACGAGCGCGAGGGGCAGGGTGGCTTTTGGCGCGAGAAGGGCGATGTCTTGGCCGCTTAGTTCGGGGCTTAGCCAAGCTTGCGTCATGCCGAGGCGGGCGCACAGGTCGAGGGTTTCGCCGTTGCAGATTCCCAGCGAGGGGCCGGCTTCCATCGTGTAGTGCGCGTCTTTGAGGGCTTCCATTTCGCCGAGGTTGTTGATGACGGCGGTTTCTATGGGCGGGGTTTTTGCGGGTTTTGCGGGCGCGGCTTCTGCGGTTGTGGCTGTAGTTGTAGCTGTGGCTTTTGCGGCCGTGGCCGCGGTCTGTCCCTCTGCGGTGACACGCTCGAGAAGTTGCCATTCGCGGTTGTGGAGGATGGCGGGGAGCAGCCGCGCGACGGGCAGCCCGGCGGGAAGATTGCCCGGCGAGGGCAGGCCTGCGGCTTGTCCGTCTGGTGCCCCTGTTGCCTCCGCGCCTGCAGCTTCTGCCGCGGCCGCCTCCGCGCCAGCCTCTCCCTGCCCCCGCGGCTCAAAACGCAGACTATGTATATAGATGCGTTCGGCCCCGCCTTGGACAGCGGCACGGGCCCCCGCGCTGTCGCGAACGATGGCGGCGACGAGCGGCCGGCCCTTCCGCGCGGGCGCAAGCGCCGCTGGCTTCTCCTGCGGCACGATGCTCCGCGAGCGCCACTCCTTCAGCAACTCCGCCTTCAGCGCCTCAAGCGCCTCGTTGCGAAGCCGATGCAGTAGCGAAAATCCCATGCCAACACCGTCATCGAGTTGGATATCCCACTCGAGTAGGAAAAATGGCGTCCCACCCACGCGCCCAACATGGGTGCGAATGTCATCGGCACTAAGCGCTTTTGTTCGCGCCGCCTCAACAACGTCGCCAAAGACCGTTGTATAGGGAGTTTTAGAGGGAGCGGGACGGTCGTCATGCCCCTCAAACGGCCCGTCCTCATCCCCATTATTCTTTAGGGTTTGCCGGCCTCGCGAGGCGTCTTTGTGCAGTCGGAAGCTGAGTTCAAAGCGCCTGCCTAACCGCGCGATGACCTGCGCGTCGAGGGCGACGATGCCGTTGTTCCCCTGAAACGCCGTGTTGTCGAACAGCGGTTGCATGTCGTCGAAAAGTTCGGCGCTACGCACGCGGAATACGCGGTCGCCCGGACTGACTGGCTCGTTGATGCGCAGGTAGATGCGGGTGTTTTCGGGCGCTTCGCGAAGCTCGTCGCCGCGCGTGTCCGCCGTTGCCCAAAAGGTTTCGAGCGTTATGACGCTGCGGCCGCGCGAGGTCCAAAGTTCGAGCCTGTCGCCGCGGGAAACCCGGCGCGAAAGTTCGATGGCCACCACGCCGCCGCGTAGGGCACCGATGCGCCCCACGGCTACCCCGCGGTTGTTGGGCCGCGTGTAGCCCATCATACTGTTGCCGCGTTCGCCCGTGAGGTAGGCGGTGGTGAAGCCGCGGGAAAAGGATTCGGTGAGCGGGTCAAGACGGCTTGGCTCCTGCTCGCCCGGTCCGCCGACAAAAAGTTCGTCCAGCGCCCGTCGGTAGGCTTGGGTTGTAGCGGCGACGTAGACCGCGGACTTCATCCGCCCCTCTATCTTCAGCGAGGCAACTCCTGTCTTAACGAGGGCGGGCAGGATGTTGATGGTTGCCAAGTCGCCGGGCGAGAGCAGGTATTCGCCGGGCGTGGGTATGGCGCGGTTGGTCGAGGTGTCTATGAGGTGGTAGGGGAGGCGGCAGGCTTGGGCGCAGAGGCCGCGGTTTGCGGAGCGGCGGCCTATGAGGGAGGAGAAAAGGCATTGCCCCGAGTAGCAGACGCAAAGCGCGCCGTGGGCAAAGACCTCAAGGGGGATGCCCTCTTGGGCGAGGGTGCTGAGTTCTTCGAGCGAGAGTTCCCGCGCGAGCGTGACACGCGAGGCGCCCAGTTTAGCGGCGGCGCGCACACCGGCGGCGTTATGCAGGTTCATCTGCGTGGAGGCATGCAACTCGAACTGGGGCATTTCGCGGGAGAGGCGGGTGAGAAGCCCTAAGTCCTGCACGATGAGCGCGTCGATGCCCGCGTCCCACGCTTGGTGGGCAACATCGAGGGCGCGGGATATCTCGTCGGGCAGGATTGCCGTGTTGAGTGTGAGGTAGACGCGTCTGCCCGCAATATGGGCGAGGTCGCAGGCTTCGGCGAGTGTCTCGAAACTGAAGTTGGCGGCGTTTCTGCGCGCGTTAAAGTCGCGAACGCCTACGTAAACCGCATCGGCCCCGGCGGCCAGCGCCGCGAGAAAGGAGGCATGGTCGCCTGCCGGCGCGAGGAGTTCGGGCTTGCGAGGGGCGGCGGGGGGTTGAGGTTTTGCGGTGTTTGCGGTGTTTGCGGTGTCCAACTCGGGGTTGGCACCGTCCAAACCGGCGTCGTTTGCCGCGTATGATTTTGTTCTAAAGGCGCTCATTGGTAATCATTCCGGTAATCGTTCGTTAACATTCATGGCGTATCGGGCGGCCTCGCGAGCAGATTTCGCGCGTTTGTGGCATTATTAAAACTTACCCTGACGGGAGGTTCATTATGTCATCACGCAAGAAACGGGCCAAACAAGAGCCTAAACGCCATATTATACCGTTCGTATTCATCCTTGTGGTTGCCGTACTCGTTGGACTTGTCGGTTTTTCGACCGCGGGCGCCTACGCGCTTGTCCAAACGTGGCTTGTCGGCGTACCGAGCATCGATGAGTTAGACGGCTTTGAGTTTGCGCGCAAGACGAGGGTCTACGCCTCCGACGGCGTGACGCTGCTGGGAGAATTCTACGACGAGAATCGCGAGCCGGTAACTGCCGACCAAGTGTCGCCCCATGTGTTTAACGCCACGGTTGACGTTGAGGATGAGCGCTTCTGGGGCCATCGCGGCATCGACTACTACGGCATCGCCCGCGCTGCCGTCAATGACCTCATGGGAGGCGACCTTCAGGGTGCCTCGACCATCACGCAGCAGCTTGTTCGCCAGACGATACTGCAGGAGGAGGCGACCGAGAGTACCTTCAGACGCAAGGTACGCGAGGCCTATCTTGCCATGGAACTTGAGAAGAAATACTCAAAAGAAGACGTGTTGATGATGTACCTCAACTTCGTCAACTACGGCGACGGCGCCTTGGGAATCCAAGCCGCGGCACAGCACTACTTCTCCAAAAATGCCTCTGAGTTAAGCATTCCCGAGGCGGCGCTGCTGTGCGGCATTCCCCAAAGCCCCACGTACAACAATCCCGTCGAGTATCCCGACAACGCGCGCAGACGGCGCAACATCGTGTTGGACCGCATGTACGTCAACGGCCATCTTACCGAGCAGGAGTTGGAGGAGTACAAGGCATCCGACCTCAATCTCAACGTCCGTAATGTCTCGATGGACGGCATCTATCTGCAGCCCTACTTTACCTCTTATGTGCGCGAGGAACTGTCGCGGATGCAGAGGGAAGGCAAAATCGGCAAGGTCTTCGGCGGCGGTCTGACGATTTACACCACCATCGACCTTTCCATGCAGGCCTATGCCGAGGAGATTTGCGCGACCAAGGAGCAAGAACTTATAGAATCCAGCAACGACTCCGACATCGAGGTTGGCCTGACCTGCGTTGACCCCAATAACGGCTATATCAAGGTGATGCGCGCTGGCAAGGACTACTATGCCGACCAATGGAGTACCGCTTGGCAGATGAAGAATCAGGCAGGCTCGACCTTCAAGGTATTTGGGCTTGTTACCGCGATAGAGCAGGGCTATTCTCCATCCACGGAGGTATCCGGCAAGGCACTTACCCTTAACTACGGCGGCGGACAGGTATGGAAGCCAGAAAACTACCAAGGGCAGGAGATGGGAATAATGTCTCTTGCTCAGGCAACGTGGAGCTCCTCAAACCTTGCCTATGCCCGAGTTGCGCGTGAGGTAGGAGCGGACGCCATCCAAGAAACCGCCATACGCATGGGCATTAAGAGCGTTGACCCTCAGTATGCGACATCCCCCGCAGAGAAAACGGATTTGGAGGGAGTCGGCCCCTCCATAGTACTGGGCGCCTACGGGGTCAATACGATGGAGATGGCTTCTGCCTTCGGTGTGCTGGCGACTGGTGGCGTGCGCCATGAGCCAACCTCCATTACGAAGATTGTTAATTATGAAGGTACGGTCATCTATGACCATGAAAGCAACGCAGAGGGCGTGCGGGTCTTAACACCCGAGGTTGCCTTTGCCACCAACCAAGTACTCAAGGGTGTCGTCACCGGAGGGACTGCTACAAGTGCAAGGCTCGGTTGGCAGGTTGCTGCCGGCAAGACGGGAACTGCGGATGAGTATACGGATTCTTGGTTCGTCGGCTATACGCCGCAGCTTTCGACCGCCGTCTGGATAGGCTCACGAGAAAGACCCCACTATATCGCGAACAATGTTGGCGGTGCCAACTGTTGCCCCGTGTGGAGGCAGTTCATGCAAAACGCACTGGACGGCTACGAGGCACAGGACTTCCCATGGGCAAGCAATCCCCCTTATAACTCCAAGGCAACCTTCATGAGTGCCGCGGAGAAGAAAGAGGAAGAAGACGAAAAGAAGAAGAAAGAGGAGGAGGAAGAAGAAGAAAGGAAGAAGCAAGAGGAGGAGGAAGCGAAGAATAATCCGCCAGCAGGGGGCGGCGGCACCGGTGGAGGAACAAATCCCGGCGGCGGCACCGGCGGAGGGACTAACCCCGGCGGCGGTACTGGCGGAGGGACTAACCCCGGTGACGGCACCGGTGGCGGTGGTACCGGCGGCGGTGGCACTGGTGGAGGCACCGGTGGAGGTGGCACCGGTGGCGGAACTAACCCCGGCGGAGGAGGCGGCACTGGCGGGGGTACCGGTGGCGGAGGTAGCGGCAGCGGCAGCGGCTGACGCTCAGGTAGC
>JAIRTN010000021.1 GCA_031254905.1 Coriobacteriales bacterium | reverse complement strand
AGAAGGTGAGGTTTTCATCTTGTTGGCAGCGGGACGCAACCGTCCCTACATCCAGAAGTCACTCGGTATTTCGGAAGGCACAGCCAAGACGCACATCAACCACATTCATCAGAAACTCGGCATTACATCACAGCAGGACTTGCTTGACTTAGTGAGCCAGTTCAACGAATGAACCTACTACTTAATGGCTTGAGATGAGAGCACGGGAGTAAATTTCTCCTTGCGCTCTGTAGGCTTCACTCGAACGCTGATGACAAACAGACGCAGAGGAATCGCTCGGAATCCTCGAAATTACAGGCTTCGATCGAGAGGACTCGACCGAAGCCTGTAATGCATCATCTAAAGCTCGCTTTTTCCCTAGAGGCGGAAGTCTTCTTTGCCGGTAAAGACGTCGAGGGCTTCTTGCACGTCGTAGTCGGCAAGGGTTATCGCGCTTATCGCCTTTGTCAGACGTACGGCTTCATCCAAGGAACGCTGGTGGATGTTGCGCCCGGTCGCGTTACCGGCAGCACCACCAACATGGATTTGCTCGTAGAGTTGCGTGAGGAACTGCTCAGCGTCAACGGTTGAGCCTCCAGCGCAAACAAGACCCGTACGTCCGGCAGCCTCGGAGGCGCGCGCCAGAAGTTCAGCCGAAGTTGCCCCTTCAAGCGCCTTAGGGGGGTTTACCTTTACAAAGTCCGCACCGAGACACAGCGCTGCGCCCGCGGCGCCGGCAATGAGGTTGGCATCCTTCTCGTTTGCGACAGCCTTGCCACGCGGGTATATCCATAGCACGACAATAAGACCTGATGCATGGGCCGCGGCAATCAATTCGCCCGCCTCTGACATCATGGTAGCCTCATACTCCGAGCCGAGATAGATGGTATAGCCAATCCCCACGATGTTTACACCGGCCTCGCGCATGGCAAGAACCGATTCCAAGGAATAAAGCTGTGGCGAATAGGGGTCATCTTGCGTAGTTTTCACAAGATGTGTTTTGGAGTTCATCTTTACCAAATAATTGATTTCGGGGTAGTCGGCGGCGTAACGCGCAATGAGCCCCTTTTGGCCGGCGAGCACGCCAACAACACCCTGCTCCCCAATCTGAAAGAGATGCTCGGGGTTGTTATCGGCCGAATCGATGCCCTCACCGTAAAAGTCGTCATTCAGATGCTCTATCTTTTGGTCGCAGGCGTAGAGCATGAGCCGCCCTGTCCCACGAGTTGCAGCCAAATAATTCTCGACATAGGTGTCGCGAGCCTCAGGCAGCACGTCAACCGGAATTCTTACCTGCTCCTCATTGAGCTTCAGCATACTATCCCTCCTTACGTTGGAATGTTGGTTCGATTAGTTGCATTACAGGGTACCACAATTGCCCTCACAGAGGGCACTTAGCTTGGGTTGTTGCGGCCGCGTTTTAGGCGGGAGACAGGCAGTTGGGATAAAACAACGGCGGCAAACATCGCGACGCAGCCGAAGAACTCGCGGGCGGAGAGTAACTCGCCGAGAATGAGCATGCCGCCGAGTACGCTGAAAACCGCTTCGAGGCTCATGATGATGGAGGCCGCGGAGGGGCTGAGGCCCTGTTGGCCGATGGCCTGCAGCGTAAAGGCAACACCGGTTGAGAGGATACCGGCATAGAGGATTGTGGGCAGGGCGGCAATCAGGGCGTCGAGGTTAAACGCTGCCGAGACAAACATCCCGTCGAAAAACGGCGCGAGCACCAAGGCCACGACGGAGGCAAAGACAAACTGCACAATGCAGAGGCGTACCACGTCGCGCCGCCTCAGTCCTTTGACGAAGTAATCGATGACAAGGATATGACAGGCCCAGAACAGGGCGCCGATGAGGGCAAGCATATCGCCGAGTTGGATTGAGAAGTCGCCGGTTACGCAGAGGAAGTACAATCCGACAGCCGCGATGAGAACGCTTATCCACGTATTCCAGCGGGCCTTCTGCCTCAAGGCGATGCCAAGTATGGGGACAAGGACGATATAGAGAGCCGTGAGGAAGCCCGCCTTTGAGGCGGTCGTAAAGACAAGGGCCACCTGCTGGAAGGAGCCGGCGAGGAAGATGGCCAAGCCACAGGCTATGCCTGCCTTGAGTAAGCGCGGCCATGTGAGGCCGTATCGCTGTGGCTTCGTGGCACCGCGTGCGGGCGCTTCAGAATCCTGCGTGCACTCCCCTTTCGGCTCTGTTGCGCGCTCCCCCTCCGCGTCTGCCATCTGCTCAAGCGAAATCGCTGCTTCCTGCTCAGCCTCTGCCTCCGCCTCTGCCGCCTCTCCCCTCTTTGCGCGCAAGGAGGCAAGCAAGTCGCTGCCAAAAAGCACGACGAGCAGGGTAAGCGCGCCGAACAGCATGCGAATCCCCATGAACAGGAAGGGGCCGATAAATTCCATGCCAAGGCGCTGAGCAACGAAGCCCATGCCCCAAATAAACGCTGTGAGCGTTAGGATGAGACTTGAGCGGATATTGGTGTGGGAATCGCGTCTGCCGGTTCGCCTGTTCGTCTGTGGTTCAGTTTGCAAGAAAGTCCCAGCCTTCTGGTTGATTCCAACTACGTATCATCCTGAGATAGTCAACAAGCCCACTTTCGGGCTTCAGCTTGCGATGGTGGTCCTTAAATCCGTTTGTCAACGGCCAATCGCGGTCGGTGGCCATATCCAAATAGCCGAGCGAAGGTGCGGGCGGCTCCTGACGACGCTTGTACTCACTTGCACGAACGGTATCAAGCACCTGCTCGATGAGTTCTACCGTTGGCTTTTCGCCATCGGGTACCTGCTGTACGTATTCAAGTATCTGGTCGACGCCGTAGCCGTCCTCGATATGCAGGCGCAGGATACGGTCAAGCTGCTCATAGGGCGGCAGCGTATCTTGGTCCGTCTGCCCGTCATAGAGTTCCGCTGAAGGGGGCTTCTCGATAGTCTCAAGCGGTATGATTGGCGACTGCTCATTTCTCCAGCGCGCCAGCCCGTATACGTCCGTTTTATAGACGTTGCCGAGGGGCGCGAAGGCTCCCGCGGTGTCGCCGTATAAGGTAGAAAAGCCCATCGCCGCCTCGGATTTATTGCCGGTATTGAGCAGCAGCCATCCAAAGGTGTTGGAGAGGTGCATGAGGTGGATGGTGCGGATACGTGCCTGAATGTTTTGGCGCGCGACGAAGGAACCTTCCTGCCCGAGTACCTCGCGCGAAAGCGCGCTGAAGGCCGCAAGCGGCTCGGTGATGGGCATCGTGAGTATCTCGATGTTGAGGTTTGCGGCGAGCGCCTTCGCGTCGATGACGCTGCCTTCGGAGGAATGCGGGCCGGGCATCAAGACGCCATGCACGCGCTCTGCCCCTAACGCGCCAACCGCCAGAGAGGCGCTTACCGCGGAGTCGATGCCTCCGGAAAGCCCGATGACAACGTCGCTAAAGCCGTTTTTCCTCACGTAGTCGCGAATGGATAACTCAATCGCCCGCCAATCGGCCTCATAGGGCAACAGGGGCTTTATGAGGCGAACATCCTCAGTCGGTGCCTGCCCCTCAGCGCTTTTCCTCGCGCGCGCGCCGGGAGTATCAAGCGTGATATTGCAGGCGAGAAGCTGCTCGAGGAAGGGCTCGGCGGCACCGGCAACCGTGCCATCGGGCCTCAGCACGACGCTGGCTCCGTCGTATACAACGCTGTCTTGCGCCCCCACAAGATTGGCGACAATCACCCAAGTGTGGTTCTCGCGCGCGAAATTCCGCAGGAAGCCAAGCTGCTCAGAGGCCGTAAACATCGTGTTTGTCCCCCGGTATTCCTTGGCAAGCAGCATGATGACGATTTCGGAGGTCGAGAAATCATCCTCCGGCTCGGGGTAGTCGTCGAGGAGAATGGATATAGTATGGCCCTCGATGACGGTGGTGATGCTCGAGGCGTAGCTGGTACTCTCCCAGTCGTTGTTGACATCGACAAAGCCAAGCGTTCCCCCGGCACCGTCGCGGCAGTAGAGCACCTCAGGCTCGCTCACGAAGCCCATAACGTCTTGCAGAGGCCGCGGAATCATCGTACCGATGAAGGTGGGGAGGCTCGCGCGCTCCATGAAGTCTCGGGCGACATCGAGGCACTCGGCCGCAAAGACATCGGAGTAGCACAAACCCGCAACCGGCGTACCGGTGAGGGCAAAGGCAGGAAACAGCACCAAGTCGGGCGGGTAAGGGCCGGCCGCCAAGGCGTCAAGGGCCTCAAGCGCGCCCTCGGCGTTCTCCCTCAGAGCGCCTGTCTTCGGGTTATTCTGCACTATCGCGACGTACATCGTCTTTCCGCTCCTGTCTCAAGCCTATCTCGTCAGCCCAAGTCCGCTTCATCCACGGCTCTCGGCGGGCGCCACAAAGCCCAAATAACCAAAACGCCGCTCGTACTCGATGGTCGTGTCCTCGTCGTGTCCGGGGTAGACCACGGTCGCGTCGGGAAGCGCGGCAAGTTTCTTCAAACTCACGCGCTGCTGTGCCTCGTCCCCGGTTGGCAAATCGGTACGCCCAACGGCACCGCGAAACAGCGTGTCGCCCGCGATAAGCAGCGGGGTGGCCTCGTCATAAAGGCAAATACTCCCAATGCTGTGCCCGGGGGTATGCAGTACGGTAAGAAAGGCGCCGCCCACGGCAATGCGGTCCCCCTCCTCAACAATCCGTGTCACCGGTACCGGCGCAGATTGAAACACCCGCGGCGTAAGATTCCCGGCAGAGGGGTGGGAAATCTCGTCGGCATCGAGCCGATGCGCGATGACCTCGGCTCCTGTCTCGCCCACAAGGGCAGGCAGGGCACCGATGTGGTCGTAGTGGCGATGCGTCAAAACGATGCTGTCAATCGTCCGCTCGCCCACCGCCGCCAGTATCTTCTTCGGCTCGGCGCCCGGGTCAACAACGATGACGTGCTGCGCCTGCGGCTCCTCGGCGACAATATAACAATTCTCCGTAAACCCGGGGGCTATAAGAACCTCAAGTTTTTCTACATGCATGCTAGCTTCTCAAACCTTTCTTCAACGAGCAGTAAATTTCCCGGCTCCGAGCCTTAAAAAACCACCGATGGGGAGGCGGACGGCACGCCACGCGGCCCGTCAGTATCCCTCTTAAAACAAAGCGCTGCGGCAGCGCGGGTTCTCACGAGCCACGGTGTTTGCGAACTACCTCGCCCGGCATGGTTCGCCGCGCGTCGATAACGCCCTCGATGCCCCGTAACTCCCGCAAAATCTTCTCGATATGGGCGATTTCGCTTACCTCGAAAAGATAGCGCATTTCGACGATGCCGTCTTTGTGGGTTGCCATGGTGGCGTTGAGGATGTTTACGCCGCTTGAGCCGAGGGCAACGGTGACGTCCTGATACAGGCGCAGGCGGTCGATGGCCTCGATGAATATTTCGACCTTGTAGACCTCGCGGTTGAGGGTGTCGGTTGCCCATTCGACTTCTATTATACGCTCCGGGGAGGCCATCAGCGCGCGGGCATTGGGGCAGTCCACGCGGTGGATGGTTACGCCGCGGCCGCGGGTGACGAAGCCGATGATTTCGTCGCCCGGTACGGGGTTGCAGCACAGCGAGAGGCGCACGAGGACGTCGCTGAGCCCTTTGACGGTGACGCCGGAGCTGGCACGCGCGCTGGAAATGGCTAGTTTTGGCTTCATCTGCTCAAGGACGGCGGCGTCCGAACTGGTGAGGCCGAGTATTCTCTCGGGCGCGGTCTGCGCGCCTGCGCCCTGCTGCTCGGAGGTTATCTCCTTGAGGAGTTTGTTTGCCACCTGCCGCGCGCTTTGCCTGCCGGTGCCTATGAGGGCCATGAGGTCATCGCTGTCTTTGTGGCCGAGGGCCTCTGAGACAACGCGGATGGCCTTCATGGAGCGCGTTGAGGAAATTCCCATGCCGTGTTTGCGCATCTCGCGGCCAAGTTGCTCGCGTCCGCGGAGGATGTCGTCATCCTTGGTTATCCGCGAGAAGTAGGCGCGTATTTTCGAGCGCGCGGAAGGCGTTTTGACGATGTTGAGCCAGTCGCGGGACGGCCCCGAACTGTTGAGCGTTAAGACCTCTACCCTGTCGCCCATCTGAAGTTCGTAGGTGAGGGGGACGATGGTGCCGTTGACCTTTGCGCCGACACAGTGATTGCCAACCTCGGTGTGGATGGCGTAGGCGAAATCTATGGGCGTTGAGCCGGGGCGCAGGCGTATGACCTCGCCTTTGGGCGTAAAGACGAAAACCTCCGAGTAGTTAAGCCCCAAGCGCAGGGATTCCATGAACTCACGGGGGTCGACTTCCTCATCCGCCCAGTCAAGCATCTGGCGCAGCCACGAAAGCTGCTCGTCGATTTCGGTGTCTGAGGGGCTGGGTTTGCCCTCCTTGTAGCGCCAATGGGCGGCGACGCCGTATTCGCTCGTCTGGTGCATCTCGCGCGTGCGAATTTGTATCTCGAGCGGGCGGCCGGCGGGGCCGATGACAGTCGTATGAAGCGACTGATAGCGGTTGATTTTTGGCATCGCGATATAGTCTTTGAAGCGCCCGGGCATAGGCGGCCAGAGGGTATGGACCGCCCCGAGGCAGGAGTAACACTCGCCGATGGTGTCGACGATGATGCGTAGGGCGATGAGGTCGTATATCTCGGAGAAGTCCTTGCCCTTCTGCGCCATCTTCTGGTAGATGGAGTACAGGTGCTTGGGGCGGCCCGTGATTTTTGCCTCAATCCCGAGGCGCTCGAGTTCATGCGAGAGCAGCACTATGGTGCGCTCAAGGTACTCCTCACGCGCGCCCCGCGATTCTTTGACCATGCGCGACACCTGCTGAAAACGCGCCGGCTCGAGGTAGTAAAACGCGAGGTCTTCAAGTTCCCATTTAATTGAGTTGATGCCAAGGCGGTGCGCAAGAGGGGCAAAGACCTCCATTGTCTCTCGCGCCTTGAAGATGCGGCGGTCCTCACGCAGCGCCTGAAGGGTGCGCATGTTATGCAGGCGGTCGGCAAGTTTGATGACGATGACGCGAATGTCCTTCGACATGGCGAGCAGCATCTTGCGGATATTGCGAACCTGCTGCTCAGAGAGGGATTCTATCTCGATGCGCGTAATCTTCGTTACGCCGTCTATCAACTCGCGCACGTCCGCCGAGAACTCCTTCTCAACGTCGTCGAGGGTCATGTGGGTGTCCTCAACGGTGTCGTGGAGGATGGCGGCCACGATGGTATCGACGTCCATGCGCAACTCGGCAAGTATGAGCGCGACTTGGATGGGGTGGTTGATAAAGGCCTCGCCGGTCTTGCGAATCTGGCCGCGGTGGGCCTTGTTCGCAAAGGTGTAGGCATGCTTCAGTTGGGCGATGTCATCATCGTCCAGATAGGTCTTTGCCTGCTCGATAAGACGGCCGAAGGCATCCGGCGTCAAATCTGTTATGCGCACATCATCGCTCATGCATTGCTCACGCATCCACTATCGTTTGCGTATCCGCTATTGTTAGCGTGTCCGCTGCCGCTTGCGCGTCTGTTAGCGCTCGCGTGCCTGTTGCCGCTTGCGTATCCGCTATCAGAGGGAACAAGGGGGCCGATTATCTGCTCGCGCAGTTCCTCGACAGGCGCCGTAAGCGCCCATTGTACAAAACGCTCGAAAAGCGCGCGTTCTTCCTCTCCTTCAAGATATATGCTGCTCGAAGAAAGTTCAACCCTCTGGCGCGAAATCAAGGTAATACGCGGCGGCGAGTAACTCTCGTCGCGCACAAGCAGGCCCAGTTCCTCAAAGATGGCAAGGCCGTTGAGCACTCCCCTCTCGTCGAGCACACAGGCGCTGCTCTGCGCGCGGCAGGCCTCGAGAAGTTCTGCGGCCGAGAGGCAGAGGAATGGGGAGAGGGACGGCACCGATTCGTGCTGCGTGCCGCCCTCATCCCGTAACACTCGATAGAGAATCACAAGTTGCTCGCGGGAAGGGGCGCTCGAAGCTAAAAGGCGCCTGTTAGTGTCCACATCCTCAGAAGAATAGAGGAGGTGGATGACGGCCGCGCGCCCGTTGCGCCCCGCGCGCCCGGACATTTGGTTGAAGGCAACCGCGTTGAGCGGGAGGTGGTAGAGGACTACGCGCGCGAGGTCGGGGATGTCGATGCCCTCGCCGAATGCGCTTGTGGAGATGACGACCGTGAGGCGGCCGCTTCTGAGGCCCGCCTCGATTGCGCGGCGTTGGGGGCGCGTGAGGCCCGCGTGGTAGAAGGCGATGCGGTCGGCGGGGGGCTGGGAGGTGAGGGCTGAAGTTGTGGCGGGAGACCTGCTGCCCTCGGTGGCGGGGGTGCGGTCGGCTGGGGGCCCGCCCTGCTTTCTGAGGAGGCGGGCGAGCAGGAGGGCTTGGTTGCGCGAGTTGGTGTAGATGACCGTTTTGTCGCCGTGCGCGACTATTTTGAGGAGGGCGGCGTCGCGGTCGCGTAGGCTGCGCGCGTCGGCCAGCGTGAGGTTTTCGCGGCGGGTGTCGTCGATGATGACGCGTTCGATGCCCAGCGCGAGACGGATGCCGCTGGTGATGCGGTCGTCGGAGGTGGCCGTGACGGCGAGGCACTGAATGGAGGGGAAGCCCGCGCGCAGCCGTGCCACGCCGCTGTAGCCCTCGCGGCCGCTGAAGCCTTCGGTTTTGATGTGGTGGGCCTCGTCGAAGACGATGAAGCCCACGCGGGCTGCCTCGGCGAAGCGCCACGCGTGGATGCCAAAGAACTCGGGAGTTGTGAGGATGACGTCGAGTTTTTGCTCGTAGAAGCGTTGGAAGATGGCGTCTTTTTCCGCCGGGCTGTTTTCGCCAGTGAGCGCGCAGGCGACGAGGCCGAGGCGCGCGAAACTCTCTGCGAGGTGGACGGCTTGGTCGGCTATCAGCGCGCGCAGAGGGTAGATGAAGACGCTCGCCTTGCCTGTAGCAAGGGCAAGGCGAGCGGCGTGCGCTTGGAAGATGAGGGATTTGCCGCGACCCGTTGCCATGATTGCCAGCACCGACTGCCCTGCCGCAAGTGCCGCGAGTGTCTCGGCCTGCGCCGCGTGCAACTTTACGGGTTTGCCGACGATTGCCGCGGCCAACTCGTGGATGAAGGAGGGAGAGTTGGCCCGCGCCTTGTGTTCCCACGAGGCGCGGGGGGTTGCCGCGGAGGCGGCGCTTGCGGGTGCCTCCATGGCAGGCTCTGCGCCCAGCGCGCGTTCAACGGGAGTTGCTGCGCTTGCTGGGGCAGGCGCCGACGCGGCTCCCTCGTCCTCGCTACGCTCCCCCACCTCGCGCTCATCAACCGCTGCTGCCGCCTCCTCGCGCTCGTCTGCGCCATCCCCGCTCTCGTCGTGCAAAACTATCTGGTTTACCATGAGCTTTACGCGTCTGAGGCCGTTCCACTCATCCACCTGCAGACGATAAATGATGTCTACAGGCTCGGTGCAGGCGATGAAGGTCTCGATGTTGGGGCACTGAAACCAAATGCCTTGCACACTGGCCTGTCCATCCGTAGCGGTAAACGAGAGGTGGTTTTTATTCGCGCCCACAGCCCGGGCGTTGCGGAGGCTCAAATCGCAACTTACAAAGAGAGGCTCTCTGTTCGCGTGCCCGTGGGGCTCAAGAAGCCCGAGCTCCTCCACGGCCTCAACATCGAGCTCCCCAAGCGTAAGCTGCGCGTCCACAAGCAAGGGTGGGTGGAAGGCCTCCGGTGGCTCCTGCTCCATGATGGCCTCCATGCGTTCCTTAAAGGCATCGAGCATATCGCGGGCAACCGTAACACCAACAGCAGCCTCATGTCCCCCAAAGCGCAGCGTGAGGTCGGCGCAACGCTCAACAGCGGCAAAGAGGTTGACCGCGCCGATGCTCCTGCCCGAGCCGCGCGCCTCATCACCCATGAGAGAAAACACGATGGCGGGCACGCCGAAGCGGGAGGTCAGCCGGGCGGCAACGATACCACGAATCCCCTCATGCCAGTCTTCCCCCGCGACGATAAGTATCTTCTGCCCATGATGAACAACCTTCGCCTGCGCCAATGTTTCTTTGAGTAGGGCACCTTCAACTGCTCGACGCTCGCTGTTCGCTGCGTCAAGGGCGTTGGCAATCTCAAAGGAGCGAGGCGGGTCATCGTTCATGAGCAGTTCGAGGGCCAGTGTGGAATCGCCCATCCTGCCCGCCGCGTTGAGGCGCGGTATGAGGGAATACGAGAGGTCAATCGCACTCGGCCCCTTGCTCCGCCCATCCGCTCCGTTCGCTCCGGTCGCCCCATTCCCTCCACGCTGGGCGAGCGCAAGAAGTGCCGCCACGCCGGGGCGGGGCGAACGATGCAAAATCCCAAGCCCCTCGGCCACAAGGGAGCGATTCTCGCCAATCAGCGGCATAACATCCGCAAGCGTGCCTAAGGTCGCCAAATCCACAAGGTCACGCCACAGATGGGGCTGGCCGAAGCGCTCCCCCAGAGCGGCGATAAGTTTCAGCGCCACACCAACACCCGCAAGAATGGCTTGGGGCGAATCCTCGTCAAGTTTCGGGTCGGCAACCGGAATACCCGCGGGCACCAAATCTGAGGGCTCATGATGGTCGGTGATGAGTACCTGTATCCCCCGCTCAAGCAATTCGACGGCCTCATTACCCGCCGAGATACCGCAGTCAACGGTTATAAGAACTTCGGGGTCGCGCTCGTAAACCCGCTTGAGGGCGGCGCTCGTCAAGCCATAACCCTCGTCCGCACGGTTGGGGATGAGGTAATCCGCCTGCGCTCCCAAAGCCGCAAGCCCCCGCAGCATGCACGCGGTCGCGCTGATGCCGTCTACGTCAAAGTCGCCAAACACCCGTATCCGCCTGCGAGCGCGCACGGCTTCTTCCAAGGCGTCAACAACGGCTGTCATACCGGGTATCGCAGCGGGGTCGCTCCAATCGCGCCTGATGTCGGGATGAAGAAAGGCATCAACATCAGGCGGCGAACTAATGCCGCGCGCCGCAAGCATGCGCGCAAGTAAGGGCGAGATTCCACAGGCGTTCACCAATGCCTGTGGAATCGACGAATCGACTTCCCGTATAATCCAACATTGCGTCAAGAAAGACCTACTTCGATAGTTTTAATCATATCCTCCTGATAGTTCTCCTCCATTCTGACAGAAAACGGCAATTTTCGTACCACCCCGCACACGGTATGAAAGAAAATCGGCAAAATCTCGCGCTTTTTGAGGATGTTTTGACAGCTTTTGGGATATTTTTGCGCAAATTACCGCCCATATTGTCTCCATATCCCAAGGATGGACACGCACGGGCGCGCGATGGGATAAAATAGGACGCACCATGAAACACGAACAGAATCTCGTTGGCGTCGCCTTATGAGGAGGCCGGGTGGCACGGAACGATCGTAAACGATCAAGACAGTGGCATTTCTCTGATTCGGGCAGTCGCTTCGATACCAGAAGGCTCTATCGGCCAACCATAGACCACGACCCCATCTCCAAGACCTTCGCGCGGAAGATAGTCTACTGCCGGCGTTGCAGAAACCGCGTCGTCAGCAACGTGCGCCATTGCCCGTTTTGCGGCAAAAACCTCCAGCCCTTCTACCGGCGCTTCTGGTTTTGGTTCCTCATCGTCTGGCTGATTTCCAGCGCCACCATCTCACTCGTCATATACAGCCTGCGAATCGAGCCGGCCGAGACACCACACGAGATACCGCCCCCCGCCGTGGTCGGCGCACCGGCGGGCGCTTCCATCAAAGACCTCGCCATGGACACAACCGTAGACTGCAATCAGCTACTCGTCACCGTCCTCGAAACCCTGCCCGGCCCCACCGCCTCAGGCGGCAAACCCATTACGGCCGTCCGCGTGCGCTTCGTCAACGCAGGCACGGACGAAATCATGCTGCTCTCAACGCACTGGCGCCTTGGAACGGCAGGCGGCGAGCGCATCGACTGTTTTATTGGTAAAACGGAGGATGGGGATAATATCGCCAGCGACCTCGACTCGGCAAATCTCCCGGCTGGCGCCACCCTCACTGTCACCCTCTACTTCGCCGCCGAAGCCCCCACAACCATACTCTTTGCTCCAAACGCCCTGTCTTATGGGGAGGAGGACTTAGTCACTTGGCTCTTGCCGCCGCCCCCCGACAACCCCCCAGAAGACCCCACCTCCTAATCTTAAGAAGGATTAAACTCCTTTTCGCTCGACGGATTCTTCAAACAGTTAAATCTCATCTGTCTACGGTAAGCAGACGGGGAAAGCCCTGCCTGCTTTTTGAATGAGGTAGAAAATCCCGTTGCAGTTTCGAATCCAATCTTTGCAGAAATTTCTTCAACAGATAAATCTGTGTCTAAAAGTAAATGTGCCGCACAATCGGCTCGTTTCTCCGATATGTATTCAGTGACAGTTATCCCTGTGAATTTTTTGAATAATGTTTTCAATTTAGT
>JAIRTN010000001.1 GCA_031254905.1 Coriobacteriales bacterium | reverse complement strand
GGCAGGAGTACGACGTCAAAGTAGTAGCTGCAAATCACGTGACGCACAGAAATATAGTGCAACTGCGCTCGGCTCCCTTTTACACCGCCCTCGTACTGCCCCGAATGAACGAGTATGTCCCGCCGACCCTGCGCGTCAACGCGATACCCGCAAACCACCATCGTGTGGTACAGCTCTCCCCTGCTTTTTAGCCGGTCGTACAGGGCTGTCACCATTACAGGGCGGTTTGCGTCGATTTCCTCTTGGATGAGGCGCCACGCCTTGCGATGACCATAGCCGCCAAACATGTTGCGCACGATTACCCCCGTCTGCCAAGGGTTCCCGCGCCAAAACCGCTGAAGGCGCCACACGACGTTTCGCCCCCAGCGCCCCAGCGGGCTGGGCTTAAGCCGGGCGCGATTGAGCAGGTAGCCGTGGAGCAGGGCCGTCTGCGGGTAGCGCTGCGCGTCCCACTCGGAGCCACGCAGAGCCTCCGACTTCAAGATGCCCGGCAGGATGTCTTTGGGGGAAACCCGGTCGAAATAGTTGAGGATAAGGCCGTAGGCAACCGCCGTGCTGGTGTTGGGGGTCCGCCCGCCGTTCATGCCAAACGACAGACGCTTCAACAACTCCTCAAGCCCGCGCACACTTCGCGAATAATTCTGCCCTTGCTGCGCCCCTCGCGCACCGCGCACACCGCGCGCAGCCTGTGCCCCGCGCTCTTGCCGCCCCTGCTGCTTCTGCTGCTTCTTCTCTGTCTGAAGCCCTCGCTTTTCCCCACGCGCCCCGCGAACCCGTTGCTCCAACGCCCCTCCTTCCTATCCTTTCCGCCTAAAAAACGCGCCCGGCGACCCCTCCAAAAACGCAAACGCCCGGCCCGGCCCGTCCCTACACAACCACGCTGACCAGTTTGCCGGGTACGATTACAACTTTCTTCACCGGCTTGTCTTGTAATAGGGATACTACCGCGGTCAATGCCGCCTCGCGAATCTCCCAATCCTCAGCATCAGAAGGCAGCGTCACGCGGGCGCGTACCTTCCCGTTAACCTGAACGGCAAGTTCAACTGTCTCCGCCACCGCCTGCGCGGGGTCGAACTCCGGCCACGGTTCGAGGTGAACGCTGCCCCTCTTGTCGAATCCGGCACGCGCGTCCGCCGCGCCAGCGCCAGCACCACTGGCACCCTCGGCCCCGGCGCCGGCCGTCCCGCCAGCGCCCGCCAGCCCGTCCCCGGCCCCCGCCGTCCCGCCGCCATCCGAGCCGTCCGCGCCACCCTCAAGCGCCCCCTGCCACAACTCCTCGCACAGATGCGGCGCAAAGGGGGCAAGCAGCAACACAAGCGTCCGCGCGGCCCGCCGCGCCAGCGCCGCGTCGCGCAAAGGCAGCGGCACCTTGAGGTAGGAAGACGCCGTATTTACCAACTCCATGATGGCGCTGATAGCCGTATTAAAGCTAAAGCGCTCGATGTCGGCCGTCACCTTCCCCACCACCCGATGTATCTCGCGGTTTAACTCCTTGCCCCGCGCCGCCGCCGCCTCCGCGTCTAAGCTGTCGTCGTAGACGGACAAACGCGTGCCCTCCTCGTCAACAACAACCTCGCCGAGCAAATCGTACACGCTGCGCCACACGCGATTCACAAAGCGCGAAATCCCCTCAAGCCCCTCCTGCGACCAGTCGAGGTCCTTGTCCGGCGGCGCCATGAACAGGATATACACGCGCAGCGCGTCGGCGCCAAAGCGCGCAATCATGTCCTCGGGCGCAATCACGTTGCCCTTGCTCTTGCTCATGACCTCGCCATTGAGTTTCACCATACCCTGCGTCAAAAGGTTCGCAAAGGGCTCATCAAAACCAAGCAGGCCAATATCGCGCAGCGCCTTGGTAAAAAACCGCGAATACAGCAAATGCAAAATGGCATGCTCGATGCCCCCAATATACTGGTCAACCGGCATCCACGCGTCCACGCTCTCACGCGCAAACGGCGCCGCGCCATTACGCGGGTCGGTAAAACGCAGGTAGTACCAGCTCGAACAGGTAAACGTGTCCATAGTGTCAGTCTCACGGTGCGCCGCAGCGCCGCATTGAGGGCAAACAACATCATAAAATTCGGGGCGGCTCGCCAGCGTTTCTCCGCGCGCCACGTCAAGATTCATAGGGAGAACAACGGGCAAATCCTCCTCCGCCACCGCCACTATACCGCAGTTCTCACAGTAGATTGCCGGTATGGGATTGCCCCAGTATCTTTGACGCGAGATAAGCCAGTCGCGCAAGCGGAAATTGATTGTCGCCCTACCCACACCCTTGGCGGCGAGGCTGTCGATGACCGCTTGGGCGCCGGGCGAATCTTTGCCGCCTTGCATGCCGGTAAACTCACCACTTTGCACCATAATGCCGGGGCCGTCAAAAGCCCTCTCCCACGACACATCGTCAAGGACGCGGTTGCGCTCACCGCGCAGGCCGCCACCCCCCAACGCCCCGGCGCCCAACACTCCAGCGCCCCCCAGCGCCCCATCAAGCAACGGGTCGTCCTCGGCAACAACAACCGGCGGTATAGGCAAACCATAGGCGCGCGCAAACTCAAAGTCGCGCTGGTCGCCGGAGGGCACCGCCATAACGGCACCCGTCCCATAATCCATCATCACATAATCTGCTATCCAAATTGGCACTTTCTCGCCATTCACAGGGTTCACGACAAAGCGGCCCGTAAAGGCCCCGCTCTTTTTGCGCTCTCCCTTAGAGCGTTCCACCGCTGTTGCGCTCGCGGCAAGCGCCACCACCCGCATGACCTCCGCCTCATACTCCGTACCCGCAACAAACTCCTTCACCAGCGGGTGTTCGGGCGCGAGCAAAAAGAAGCTGCAGCCAAAAAGCGTGTCCGGCCGCGTCGTAAATACGGTGATACGCTCGTCGCTTGCCTCCCCCGCGTCGTCGCAAAGCACAAAATCTATCTCGGCACCGGTCGAGCGGCCAATCCAGTTCGCCTGCATCTGCCGCACGCGCTCCGGCCAACCGTCGAGTGTCTCCAAATCATCAAGCAATTCCTGCGCGTACTCGGTTATCTTAAAAAACCACTGTTCGAGTTCCCTGCGCTCAACAACCGTACCGCAGCGCCAGCAAACTCCCTCCCCAAGAACCTGCTCATTCGCAAGCACCGTCTTGCAAGAAGAACACCAGTTCACCGGCGACGAACGCCGCTCCACCAAACCGCGCTCCCACAGCTTAAGAAATATCCACTGGCCCCAACGATAGTATTCCGCGTCGCTCGTAATAAGCGTGCGGTCCCAATCGTAGGAAAACCCCAGCCGCTTAAGCGAGCCCCGCTGCTTCTCGATGTTGCGATAGGTCCACGCAGCTGGCGTCGAACCCTGCTTAATGGCCGCGTTTTCCGCCGGCAATCCAAAAGAATCCCAGCCCACAGGGTGCAGCACATTAAAGCCCCGCATCCGCTTATACCGGCTTATCACATCACCGATACTGTAGTTGCGCACATGCCCCATGTGCACATCGCCAGACGGATACGGAAACATCTCAAGCGCATAATAGCAAGGCCTCTCGCCGTCCTCCCGCACCGCGTCGAGGCGCGTTTCCTCCCACACGGCCTGCCAGCGCGGCTCTATCTCAAGCGGGTTATACTGCTGCATCACCAAAACTCCTCAGTTTATCTGCCCATCAATAGAAAGGATTATTTTATACCTTTTGCCCAGCATTCAAGATGACAACCTACGAGTACTCTCAGGTACAAATGTCATTTTGAACGAAGCCCACAGAGCGCAGAGAGAAACCCGGTCTCACGGATGGCATCTGAACGCCCTCAAAACACCCGCAGGTAGACATTATATAAATGGGGATACTAACGCTATCTCCCTCTGTTCCTCTATCCCCAATACCCCTCATGATGTACGGTCGTATACTCGGCCGGATGGTGTACCGTATCGTATACGGCTGGGTGGAAAATATCCTCAACCCACGCTTCGTTGATAAGCTCTCCGCCCCCCACCGGAATAAGCTCGCCCGTCTCCGGGTCTTCGTCATATATGATTGGCGCATACTCAGCCGGGTGGGGTACCTGCTCGGTCCACGCTGCCGAAATCAATACCTGTTCGTCATACGCCGCGCGAAGCAGCACCTGCTCATCCCAAGGCTCATGCCACGTCCCCTGAGAGGCGGGCTCGTTCGGAGGGTTATTCGGAGGGTTATCAGAAGTGTTATCTGGAGGCTCGTTCGGAGGATTATCCGGAGACGTTGTGTCCGAATCCGGATTCTCGACAACGGCGCTGTCGTCCGGCTTCGTCGGCTTAGTCGGAGTGGTAGTGCCCGGCTGCGTTTTGTCATCGTCCAACTCTGACGTTGTCGGTGGCGACGTGGCGGGAACGTCCCCGCCCACAACCGGGGTGATCGGCTGGTCCTGAGCCTCTATCGCCGCCCCCACAACAGGAGCACCTATAACAGCAAGAAGGATGGCAGCGGCAATAATCCCGTCGCGTATGTTGCGCCTTTTCCTGAACGCGACATCCGGCTCGGAGAAGGTGTCGTCCTCCCAAGCAGCCGCCTCATCGCGCGCGGAAGATGATGCGCCCTTTTTGGAAGTACCCGCAACACCATCTTTTTTGGAGCGTTTGCCCATAGCCTGCGCTCTCCCTCAGCAATTCATAACATCCAAACAAGTAAAAGCTGCACCTCAGCAGCCCTCAATTGCTCATATATAGTATAACGCAACTCTCCCTCCTCCCGCCATCATCTCTCTCTCTTTCCAAACAGCAAGCAGGCCCGCGCATCGCGCGGGCCTGCCACAAAAAGCCTCTGCCTCTGTCGCTTTAGCTAACGGGTGTTGCCGCAGCGGCGTTCCTACCAGCAAGGCGTCCAAAGGTAAACACGTCGAGCATCGATGAGCCCGAACCAACGTAATAGCCGTAGGCGATATTGGCGTTGCGCCCACCGGAGTACAGCCCCGGAATAGGCTTACCCTCCAAATCGAGTACTTCGGCCTTGAGGTTGATTCTCAGCCCGCCACAGGTGTGGAAGTAGCAGGTTTCGGGGCCATTTGCCAACGCGTGGAACGGCGGAGTACTCAGCGGAACAAGGAACTCCTCGTGCTTGCCAAAGCTGGGGTCCTCGCCCTTCGCGGCATGCTCATTGTAAAACGCGAGGGTGGCCGCCAAGGAAGAAGCAGGTAGACCTATCGCCTCCGCAAGCCCTTCGATGGTATTGGAGGAAGCAACCTCGCCGACCATCCTTTCAGCGACAATGGCAGTATTCAGCGGGTCATCAACAATCAAAAAAGCACTTTGGTTGTGGACAATAGCTTTGCCAACAAAGGCATAGTACTCATCCTCGGCCACAATGCGCTGCCCGTGCGGACCGACGAGGATGCCTTTCAGAGACTGCGCGCTTTCGATTTCGCCAGAGCCATACATGGCGCTTCCGAGAGCATAGGCCGACATATTATAGGTGTCGGCGCCGATTTCCAGCCCCATGTTGATACCGATGCCCAGTTCCTGTAAGCAGGCGGTGGGATAGACTGCCTTCGCGTCGTGAGGATAATGCGCCTGCACCATCTCGGCATTCACGCC
>JAIRTN010000153.1 GCA_031254905.1 Coriobacteriales bacterium | reverse complement strand
ACATTCTCCGCATCCTGTAGTTCTTCGAGGGTATGGGCCGCCTCAACCGAAAGCGCGCCCACACGCGTGCGGCGCAGCGCCCCCAGGTGCGCGCGGGAACCAACCGCCTCGCCGAGGTCGCGCGCGAGCGCACGGATGTAGGTGCCCTTCGACACCCGTGCCTCGATGTCCCAATACGTGGCGGTGGCCGCGATGAGCCGCAGCTCGTAGATGGTCACGTCGCGCGGCTCAAGCTCGACCGGCTTGCCGGCACGCGCCAGCTCGTAGGCTTTCTTGCCGTTCTTCTTGCGGGCGGAGAAGTGCGGGGGTTTCTGCTGCTGAAGTCCCACAAAACCGGCAAGCACCCCTTTGGCGAAGTCAACATCGGCCAACTCGGCGGGCACCTCGGCAGTGGCGATGGGAGTGCCCTCCGCGTCGTCGGTATCGGTGGCGGTGCCAAAGATGACGCGGGCCTCGTAGGTCTTCTCCCGCGCCATGAGCGCGTCGGAAAGCCGCGTCGCCGGTCCCACGCAGACGAGCAAAAGTCCGGTCGCCGCGGGGTCAAGGGTGCCGGCGTGTCCGATACGCCCTTCGCCCGTGATGCGGCGCAGGCGGTCCACAACGTCATGCGACGTTATGCCCGCAGGTTTATCCACCGCGATGATACCGCACAGGTCGGTTGCTCCCCGTCTCGCTTTTGCCATTAAAGTCCCCGGCTAACAGATAAGATGTTCGGCTTCTTTGAAGATAAGCTCCTTCGCCTCGTCAAGCGAGACGTTGAGGGTCAGGCCGGCCGCTGCCTTGTGGCCGCCGCCGTCGAAGCGCCGCGCGAACTCGCCAACGTCGCAGCTGCCTTTCGCGCGCAGGTTCACGCGCACCCGCCCACTCTCTTCGCGTAGCAAAATGGCAACATCGGTGCCTCTCACAGAGCGTAGGATTGTGGGCAGCCCCTCGGTTTCATCGCGCGAGACACCGAGCTCGTGAAAGTCGTTCTCTGTGACCCAGGAATACACCACCCGCCCGTTGGCGGCATAGGCGATGCGCGCGATGAGCCGCGCATCGAGCATGAGGGAGGCCAGCGACTTGGAGTCGTAAACCTTTGAGCTCACCTCAGCGGGGTCAACGCCGGCAGCAATCATCTCGCCGGCCGCAACGAAAGCCTCTGCCGTAGTGTTCTGAAACGAGAATCGCCCGGTGTCAGTTATAACGGCGACATAGCAGTTCTGAGCGATCTCGGGAGTAAGCGGGATGCCGCTCGCGGTTATGAGGCCCCAAACGATGAGTCCCGTCGCGGAGGCGCACACGTCGCCAAGATAGTGGTGGGCAAAACCCGTGTAGTCGGGATGATGGTCGATAACAAGCGTGTCGGCAGCGCGGTCAAACACCGCGCGCGCGTCGCCGAGGCGGTCTTTGTTGGGGAGGTCAACCGCGATGAAGAGTTCCGGCGACGCCGTGTACTCTGCTGCAGGAACAAAACTGTAGTCCTCAAAAAACCCATAGAGCTCCGGAGCCTCGGTGCCGTTTGCCAGCAGTTTGGTAACCCGGTGCCCTTTCGCACGCAGAAGCGCCGTTAGAGCCAACGCCGAACCAAGCGAGTCGCCATCGGGGTTCACATGCCCGCAAACTGCAATCTCACGCGGCTCGGCAAGCAGCGCGAGAGTCTCGTCTACCGTCAGGCTTTCCGTATTCATAACGGGTATCCTTCCTCATTCTTGGGAATCTGGAGTGTCTCCGGCACATCAGCGAGCGCGTGGGTGATTCGCTCCGCCTCGTCGATGCTTGTATCGAGATAAAACCGCAACTCAGGCGTCAGACGCCAGCTAAGCTCCTGTCCAAGCAGGCTGCGGATACGCCCTTTGGCGCTCTCAAGGCCAGCCTTGACCTCCTCATAATGCGTCTTCTCGGCCGACACGTAGACGTTCGCGACGCTGCGGTCGCGCGAAACTTCAACGCCGGTAAGGGTCACAAGGGCAAGGCGCGGGTCGGAGATTCGGGTGAGGAGAATATCGGCGAGCGCCGTGCGTGCGGCCTCGTTTATCTTGCGTGATTGCGCTGTCTGCTTCATGGTTGCATCCTCAGCTGCTCTTTTTCCTCAGTTGTGTCCTCAGCGGCACTCTCAGTTGCGTCATCAATACCAACACCTTTTTGCCCTTCACAGGTTGCCCTTCACAGGTTAACCTTCGCGGGCAATCTCGCGTATCGCGTAACCCTCTAAGACGTCTCCAACCTTTATATCCTGGAAGCCTTCTATACCGATGCCACACTCATAGCCGCTCTTGACGCTCTTAACGTCTTCCTTAAAGCGCCTCAGCGACGCAATGGTACCCTCATAAATGACGGTGCCATCGCGCACCACGCGCAGCTTGTCGTCGCGACCTATCTCGCCTTCGTCAACAAAGCAGCCGGCGACCGTACCCATCTTGGGAACCTTAAAGAGCTCGCGCACCACGGCAAGGCCAGTGTCAACCTCCACAATCTCGGGCTTGAGCAGACCAACACGGGCGGCGTTGATGTCGTCAATCGCCTGGTAGATGACGCGATACGTCTTGATTTCGACCCGTTCCTGCTCCGCAAACGCCTTAGCCTTCTGCTGTGGGCGCACGTTAAAGCCCACGATAACAGCATCTGAGGCCGCCGCAAGCGTGACGTCGGTCTCGGTGATGCCGCCAACGGCGGAGTGTATGACATTGATGCGCACTTCGGATTGATCCATCTTATCAAGCGCGTCCTGCAACGCCTCGATGGAGCCCTGCACGTCGGCCTTGACCACGAGGTTGAGGTCGGCGGTCTTGCCCTCCTCAATCCGCGCGAACAAATCTTCAAGCGACATATGCCCCTTCTGGTGCTCGGCAAGCCGCTTGCGCAGCGCACGGTCTTCGGCGAGACTGCGCGCCTCGCGCTCCTCAGCGAACACGCGGAACTCGTCGCCCGCGTCCGGCACGCTGTTGAGCCCGAGTATCTCCACGGGGTCGGCGGGCTTGGCAGTATTGACGCTTTCACCTTTGGGGCTTATGAGCGCGCGCACGCGTCCGTGGGAAGTGCCGACGACCATTGCGTCGCCCACTCTGAGGGTTCCGCGCTGCACGAGGACAGTCGCCACCGGGCCGCGCCCCTTGTCAAGTTTCGCCTCGATGACAAAGCCCGAGGCAAGCGCGTTGGAGTTCGCTTTGAGTTCAAGCACATCGGCCTGCAAAAGAATGGTCTCGAGCAAATCATCAATGCCAATGCGCTGCTTGGCGCTCACATCGACGAACATATTCTGCCCGCCCCATTCCTCGGGGATGATATTGTGCTCGGTGAGCTCCTGGCGCACACGCTCGGGTGTGGCGCCGGGCTTATCTATTTTATTGACGGCAACCACGATGGGTACGCCGGCGGCCTCAGCGTGGTGAATCGCCTCAACGGTTTGGGGCATAACGCCGTCGTCGGCAGCAACTACCAGCACCACAACGTCGGTGACCTTCGCGCCGCGGGCGCGCATGGCCGTAAAGGCCTCGTGCCCGGGTGTGTCGATGAAGGTGATGCGACGGTCTTTGATTTCAACAACCGACGCGCCGATGTGCTGGGTGATGCCTCCGGCCTCGGTCGCAACAACGCCCGTCTCGCGAATGGCATCCAAAAGCGAAGTCTTGCCGTGGTCAACATGGCCCATAACGGTAACCACCGGCGGACGGGGCTCAAGGTCCTCAGGCGTGTCGGTGTACACGATGGCGTATTCCTCCTCGGGAGAGATAATACGCACCTTGCGCCCGATATCATCCGCAATAAGCTCAACCAACTCGTCACTCATGGTTTGGGTAACGGTGAGCGGCGTGCCGAGCAAGAACAGCCGTTTGACGATGTCGCCCGCGGGAACCTGCAGCACGTCGGCAAACTCCTGCACGGTTGTGCCCGAGGTGATTTGTGCCACCGACTCATCAAAGATGAGCTCGGGGTCGAGCCCCTTCTCGATGGCCTCGAGTTCGGCCTTCTCCTTAGCCTCGGCGACGCGCTTTTCCTTGCGCTTCCTGCGCCGACCCTCGCCGCCGCCAGAAGCCGCCTCCACAGCGGCCCGGGCCTCGGCAAGCACGCGCTCGCGTTGGAACTGCTCAGCCTGCACCGCCATCTGGCGATAGCGGGCATCCTCAGCCTCATCCTCGCCAAACGCATAGGCGCCCGTGTCGTAGTCAAGCACCCGGTGGCTCTCCTTCACCTTGCCTCTGCCGCGGCCTTTGCCCTTCGTGCGCGGGCCCTCGCCCTCGGCGGCGGGCGCACCTTTGCGCCGCGGTTGCGCCGCAGGAGCCTCCTCCACGGCCGCAACGGAGATGTCCGCGGGTGTCGCGATGAGGGAGGCTGGCTGCTCAACCACAGGTTCCACCGCGGGAGTTTGCTCTGTGGCGGGGGGCTCTGCGGGCGGTTCTTTTTGTGCGGATGAGGACGCGTCGTCCGCGGCCTGCGCGGGGGCTCCCTTGCCGCCTCGCGCGTCTTTGCCGGGCTTGCTTTTCTGCGCAGCCTGAGCCTGGGGCTTCGCGGCACCGGTCGCCCCCGCTTCTTCGCCCATTTCGGCGGCTTTGGCGGCCTTTGCAGCCTCGGCGGCGGCTTTGGCGGCCGCGTGTTGTTCTCTCTTGGCAGCCCTCTCAGCCTCAAGACGATTCTTCTCCGCCTCTATCTGCGAAAGCAAGCCGCTGAAACGCGGGATGGTCTTCTCCTGAAGGGGCTCTTTGACCGGCGCGGCAGGCTCGGGAGTGTCTGTTGCCTGCTCCTGCTCAACCGCCTCCTGCTCTGCTTCTTCCTTCGAACGGCCCTCGCGCTCCAGACGCTCTTTTTCGCGTAGCGCGCGCTCCTGTTCCACCTCGGCTTTGTGGGCAGCTTCTGCCGCCTCGCGTGCCTGAGCTTCCTCAGCCGCCTTCTGCTTTTCCTCGGCGGCGCGCTTAGCTTCCGCGGCGGCGGCGCGTTCTGCCATCTCGGGGGCAAGACGCTTGCGGATCCTGTCAACATAGGCATCCTGAAGGGTCGAGGCATGGTTCTTGACCGGGATCTTCATCTCAAGCAGCCGCTCAAGGAACTCCTTAGAGCTCATTCCGAATTCCTTGGCTAACTCATGGACACGTATACTCGCCATATCCCAACTCCTAAACCATATTCTCTCTACCTACCGTGGCGCAACGCTCAGCACCCTCCGTGCCCGCACTCGCCGCATCGATCGTGGCGCAAACATCGCCAGCTACTGCGGCGCGATACGCGTGCGCCAGATTTTCGTAGTCGTCCTCACTCAGCTTTATTCTCAATGCCCTATCAAGCAGATGGCCTTTTCGCGCGCGCTCAAAACAGCGTTCCGCGCCGCACAGATACGCTCCGCGTCCCGGCTGTCGACCCGTCAAATCACAACAAATCGCGCCCTCGGCAGTACGCACAAAGCGAACGAGTCGGCGCTTGTCATCCGTTACCCGACAGGCAACACACGAACGCAAGGGTTTCTTATGTGGACGCTGTGCGGTCATCGCGCTTTGTCAGTCCTCACTGTCCTGCGAACCAGCAGGTTCGCCTTCAGCCTGCGTAAGCTCATCTTCAGCCTGCGCGAGTTCATCTTCCAAAAACTCATCGTCATCGGTCGCAAGGTCATCCTCGGTCAAGGCAACCGCTTCATGCACCTCGGCAAGCGTCTTTTGGTCACTTTCCTCGGCAGAAAGCGCGTCGAAGGGATCTTCGGAGGCAATGGCCGCTTCCACCGCACGCGAGGCGCGGGCAACATCGGCCACATCGTTAATCTCATCGGTCGCTTCACCCAGTGCGGCGTTCTCATGCAAGCGGCAGAACCGCGAATGAGGCAGCGCGTGGTTGCGGCAGCGAATACCGTCGGGCGAGACGTACTCGCAACGGCCGTCCTCGCTCACACTTTCCTGCTCCTCATCATCAAAAAGCGTCGTGACCACCTGCGGCAGCTCACTCATCAGCGAAAGGCTCTTGATGTCGATGTGCCAGCCGGTCAAACGGGCGGCAAGCCGGGCGTTTTGCCCCTCCTTACCGATGGCAAGCGAGAGCTGATCGTCCGGCACAATCACGGTGGCATAATGCGTCGATTCATCCACAATGACATTGTTCACTTTGGCAGGCGAAAGCGCATTGGCCACATAAGTGCTCGGATTCTCATCCCACTGAATAACGTCAACACGCTCGTTGCGCAGCTCCTCAACCACCATGCGCACGCGCGAACCCTTAGGCCCAACGCAGGCGCCAACCGGGTCAAGATTGCTCTCCCGCGACGCGACGGCGACCTTCGAACGCGCGCCGGCCTCACGAGCAATAGACTTAATCTCAACGATGCCGTCATATATCTCCGGCACCTCTATTTCAAAAAGGCGGCGGATAAGGTCGGGATGTGTGCGGCTCACCACGATGGAGGGCCGAGTGTTCTCGTTGCGTGAACCTGACTCGGAAATATTGGGGTCGCGCACTTCGATGATGAGCGACTTGAGCCGCAGGTTGTGGCGGTAATGCTCATTCGCGGGCTTCTCGTTGCGCTCGCCGGGGTTGCGCTTCACATCGAAGTGCGGCAGCTCGGCCTCCACCCCGTCGCGAATCTTGATAATCGTAAAATCCGCGGTAGACTGGAGCACGGTTCCCGTAACGAGCTCGCCCTTGCGGTCGGAATACTCGGTGAAGATAGCTTGACGTCCCGCGTCGCGCACGATGGACAGGATGACGTTTTTGGCGTTCTGCGCGGCGATGCGGCTCACGTCGCGTGGGGTGACGTCGCGCTCCTCAAACTCCGTGTACTCCCCTGTCTCCTCGTCAGGCTCGCCAACTGGCACCATCTCGTAGACATAGATGTTGCCCGTTTCGCGGTTGATGGTGACGCGGGCGTCCCACTCAAGTTTGAGAATGTTCTCGTAGCTCCTCGCAAGCGACTGCTCAAGACGCTCAAGCAGATAGATTTCGTCTATGTTCTTCTCGGCCGCCAACGCTTCCAGTGCGGCTACCAACTCAGATGACATTATCGCTTCCTTCCCTGTTGCCTGTCATACCATTCGTCGTTTCATCCGTTGCCTCGTACGTCGTATCGCCCTTGCCGTCGGCTGCCTTGAAGTCGATACGCCCCTTCAAGCGCGCCTTTTTGATGGCATTTCGCGGGACGCGACGTATCTCTCCGTCTATGGTGAGCAAAACCGTGTCGCCCTCAACGCCGACCAGCGTGCCGGTCCAGTTGCTCCGTCCGTCGAGCGGCTCAGTCGCAAGTTTCGCCTCCTCGCCCACAAAGCGTGCGAAGTGCTCAAGCGTGCGCAGCGGGCGGTCGATACCAGGAGACGAGACTTCAAGAGTGTAGGGACCAGCCCAGGGCTCGTTGTCCCCAATGACTTCGTCGACCCACTGATTCGCCTGCGCAAGGTCGTCGATTCCCAAGCCACCGCTCCTGTCGAGAAAGACTCGGATGACGCGCGCTCGACCCGTGCCAGCGAACTCGACGTCGACCAGTTCAAAGCCGTGGTCGGTCGCCGCCACCTCAAGGGTGTCTATCAATCTCTGTCGCTTCTCGTCTCTCATATCTCTAGCCATTGTCCGAAGGATACGGCGCTCCAACCACCTCCCCCTGAGAAGCGCCTACCAGCGCCTCCTAACAAAAGAAAGCGGGACAAAGCCCACTTCCTCGCCGACAGGAATCATCGTTGAAAAACCGCAGTAAAACCCGCGCTTGTTCCTCAGGAATAAACGCACTGGCTTTTATACCACAAAACTCCCGCTCTGAACAGCCCCTTTCTTCTTTGCACGCTAAAAGTATGTCATTCTCGGCCGTGGTTGGTTGCAAATGTGAGTGCAACACTGAAAAGGTAAGCGCAACAATTGCGCGTACTTTTGCAATACGAGCCTAAATCGGCCGTCGTGTGTAGCGTTTACTTGTTCAAGTTTTTCAGAAACGGTGTTTTGGCACCGACTATCGTCCGCCCGCAGCGCATCGGGGCATGCTTGCGCCAGCCCTTGTTTTTTGTACTGAAAGACTAAGCGCAACATTTAAGGGCTCTTGTTGGTGTTACATTTATACACGGCTCCCGATAGGGCTTTATTGTCTTTTGGTTTTGTCTACTCGGACTCGTTATTGCACAACGGCGTGTGCAATCAAGTTGGGCTTTAAGATTACGTTATCGGGAGCCAACCACTCGATCCCCAGATCATCCAATAGCTTTTTGGGTAAAAGCCCACCTAAAAGCTCAAACGGGCATTTCCCACCCCTGCCGGCGCTTGGATAGGAGTTCACATGGCTGGTGCAGGTAGCCACATCCCAAGTGCTAAGCTTGTCGAAATCGCTTCGGCCCTTGGGCAGAATTCTTCTTAGTTGCTCGTGGTTGCGTTCGGCTTCAGATTTCTGATTGGTGGCCTGAGGATCGCAGTAAAACACGCGACAGCGCTGCTGGCCTGGCTCCAAACAAGAGCGCTCCATGCCTGCCCAGTCGTCAAACTCCACTCCGCGATCGACTAACATGATTCCAAATATTGCCTCGAAGGCCTCCCTTGAATCCAACATTCGCTCTATGGCATCCAGACAGGCAACGGTCGCAGGCGCCTTTGCGTGTTCTTTGAGCAGATATATCTGAAAAGCGCGCGCCACCACGTGCAGGCTTAAAAGGTCGCATTTGTTTTCCACATACCCGATGACAGAGTCCCCCTGTACGACACGGGCTCTGTCTGCAAGCGGCAACTTTTGAAAGTCGTCGTAAGTACGCCCTGTCCTGTCGATGCGCTCGCGCCCCTTAGGCGCATTTCTCTTGCGCTTTCTCATCCTGACTTTGCGCGGCAGTTCAATGTCGGCTGTCTTTAAGATACCGGCCTGCTGGTAGTTGTAAGCCGTCCTTACCCCGACTGGCAGTTCATCGGCATGCGTCGCCCAGATTGCCTCGAAGCTTTGGCCTTGCCTTATCAGCGGAACTACCAAAGTGTTGAGTGCCTCAAGCTCCTCTTTCGTTATGTCGATGCCCTCCCGTGATGAGACCAGCCGTATGCGATAGGCGATATCAGCATCGGCGGCAAAGTAGCTGCACTTGGGGTAGTTACAATACGCCTTTTTCGGACAGCCCTGCGGGCAAACATAGGGCCATTGTTTCGTAGAGTTGCACATTACAAGCTCAAAGTTTGGGCAAGAATCGATGCAGTTGTGAGTCTTGCAGTTTTTGCAGGATGTAAGCTTGGTGGAACAGTTTTTGCAGGATGTAGCGCTTGCCTGGCACCCTTTGTATTGAGTGCATCGGATGGCTAACTTGGCGTTGGGCGTACGTTTCTTTTCGCGCACCGTCCTGTTTGCTTTGACCTCACGGGTGACTGTCGAAGCACTGACATCGATGCTTTTGGCTATCGCTCTGGCGGAGCTGCCTTCGCGGATCCCGGACTCGATGACGTCTCTGTCCCGTCTCGTTAAGTGCTTTCCCCTTGATTCAGGCATAAGACACCTCCTCTCAGCCCCGGGGAATCCGTGTTAAGAGAAGTGTAAAGAACTACGTCTACCCCGAGGCGGGTCTTTCGACCCACGCTCGGGGTAGACGGCGGGCTTCGCCCGCAAGACTACACGCAACGCTGTTGCATTTCGAAATTCAACCTACCAGAGAGTTGATTTGGTTCAATCTGGCCAGCGAAGACACGCAACTAAGCGAAGACGAAAAGCATGGCTGCGCAAGGCACTGACGCCTTGCGCTTTGAAGTTTCGCGGTGGCGCGTGCGCGCCCATGCGATGGATTCTCGCTTCGTCGCTACGCTCCTTGCAAAAATGACAGAAGGATACATACGGGGCTATAGGATGACAGAGGGGTGCATACGCTCCTGGCAAGAATGACAAGAAAACGCACCTGCGGGGCTTGCAATGACAAAAGAGTGCATGCGCCATTCGCAATGATAAAAAGGATGCGACCGCCGC
>JAIRTN010000133.1 GCA_031254905.1 Coriobacteriales bacterium | reverse complement strand
TGAGAAACTCACTCAAGCGCTTCCCTGTCACGGCGATTGTCGGGGCACGGCAAACAGGAAAGTCAACGCTCGCCAAAAAAATCCTCGCCGAAACAGACAACAGCCTCTACCTCGACCTCGAACGCCCGTCTGACCTCGCACGTCTGGAGAATGCCGAACTGTTTCTCACGGCACAACGTGACAAACTCATCTGCATCGACGAAATTCAACGCGCTCCTGAACTGTTTCCTCTGTTGAGAAGCCTCAGCGATGAGTGGGAGAAAAACGGCAGCTTCCTCATCTTGGGGTCGGCATCCAGAGACTTGCTCAAGCAGTCATCCGAGAGCCTGGCGGGCAGAATCGCCTATCACACCCTCAACCCCTTCCTCTGGCAAGAGGTGAACGACCGGACAGAACTTGCCGATTATCTTGTCAAAGGTGGTTTTCCGCCTAGCCTCCTGTCCAGCAGCATGGATGATTCGTTGCTCTGGAGGGAGAATTTTATCACCACGTTTCTTGAGCGTGACCTGCCCCAATGGAGCGGTGCTTCTCCCCAAAGCATCCGGCGACTTTGGACGATGCTCGCCCACTCAAACGGCGAGACAGCTAATTACTCAAGGCTCGGCAACTCATTAGGCCTAAGCGACACAACCATTCGCAACTATCTTGATGTGCTGGCCAGCACGTATATGGTCGAGGTAATCCGGCCCTATCACTCCAACCTTGGCAAACGCATGGTCAAGGCACCGAAAATCTATATCGCGGACTCCGGCATAACAACAGCACTTCTGGGGTTGAGAACGTGGGAGGATGTGCTCGGGCATCCGAGTTATGGGGCACTCTGGGAGCAGGTCGTCCTCAGGACGGTGCGCGGCGCCCTTCCAAAAGCCGAGATATTTCATTATCGAACGCAAAGCAAGACAGAAGCCGACTTCGTAATCGCAACGCCTCATAAGCTGCTTGTCTTGGAGTGCAAAGGGTCATTAAGCCCCGTGCCCACTAAAGGAAACCACTACGCCATCAGCGATATTAGCCCTGACCATGCCTACATAGTCTCGCCGGTAAAATCAGGCTGGCCGATTGCCGAAGGCTTCGATGTAATATCTCTTGACGAGTTAACCGAACTTCTTTCTTAGAACCAAGCAGGGAGGCGCCGGATTTGGCGCTTTTTAGCTGTTGCTTGTGTTTTGGTCGAGGTAGGCCACGGCACTGAAGCAGGCACGCTGTCCGTCTCCTACTGCTTTTGCCACCTGAAGCGGTCGGCCAATACAATCGCCCGCGGCAAAGACGCCTTCCTTGTTGGTGCTCATCGTGCTGTCAACCGCGATGTGGCCATCGCTGATTGCAAGCCCGGACATGAGAGCATCGAGGGCGATGGTAGGACGCAGAATGAACACGCCTCCGCAGGAAAGTACTTCCTCCCTACCGGAGCGGCTCGCCTTAAAGACAATCTCCGTAACGCCATCCACATTGCCTTTTACCTCAACGGGCGTACCCGTTCTAACCACGATGCCTTCGCGAAGCCCGTAGGGGCTTTCCTTTGCAAGAAAGACCACCGTGGTGCCGATTCCGGAGAGGAAGTTCGCCTCGTCGACAGCCTCGTTGTTCATACCCACTACACAGACGGTTTGTCCGCGATAGAGCATGCCGTCGCAGGTGGCGCAATAGCTCACTCCCCTACCTAAGAATTCCGTTTCCCCCGCGATGGGCTTGCCAAGCGGCTGACCCGTCGCCAAGATGACGGCACGTGTCTCTATACTCGCCCCACCCGTAACAACGGCGAGATAGCCGTTCATTGGCAACACGGATATGACGCGTTCGTAGATGAAGCGCACGCCTAAATCGTGCGCATGGGCAATCATCTGCTCCAGCAGTTGTCGACCACTGACGCGGGAGAGGCCCGGGTAGTTGTCCACGAGTTTTGCGCGGGCAAGCGGGCTTTCCTGTGGCTTGTTGGAGACAACAAGCACCTTCTTGTCGCGCGCACGTGCCGTAATAGCGGCCGAAAGGCCCGCGGGCCCAGAACCGACTATAATAATGTCATACATAGAAGACCCCTTAATCAAGGCTCTTGGTTTTCAAGGGCATAGTGGATAAGAAGACGATAGAGCGTTCCGGGTGTGATGCCGATATGCTTTGCGGCTTCGGGTATGAGGGAGGTTCCTGTCATACCGGGAATAGTGTTTGTTTCAATGAGCGAGGGCGTATTGTCCTCTGTGACGATTATATCAGTACGGGAAACGCCGGCACAGCCAAGTATACGATGAGCGTCGATGGCAACCCGCTGACAGACAGCTGCCATCTCCTCCGATATACGAGCAGGGATGATGTGCTCTGAGCCACCCTCCGCGTACTTCGATTCGTAGTCGTAGAACTCGTTTTTGGGCACGATTTCTATTACCGGCAGCGCAAACAACTCCTCAGAGTTGTTGCCGAGTACGGGCACCGTAACCTCAACGCCCGCAACGAACTCCTCTATGAGCAGAACATCGCCCAGCTTGAAGCCGTCTCGAAGCGCGGTGAGAAACTCATCGCGAGTCTTGGGTATCGAAACGCCGAAGGAGGAGCCGTCGCAGGTGGGCTTTACCACGCAGGGCAGGCCGATTTTCGCGATGACGGCATCAATAAGCGGGGCGCTGTCAACTACAAACGGCAACTGGCTTCTCCACATTACCTCAAAAGCAGGTGTGGGCAGGTTGAAGGCTTGGTAGAGGATTTTGCTTGCCGGTTTGTCCATGGCGAGCGCGCTGGCCACGACGCGGCTGTGGGTGTAGGGGATGCGCAGGGTTTCGAGGAAGCCTTGGATGCAGCCGTCCTCGCCGCCTTTGCCGTGCAGTGCGACGAAGGCGACGTCTGGCTGGAGGCGGCGGAGTTCGTCGATGAAGGCGGGGTTGCCCGTGTCGATGCGAAAGACCCTGAAGCCCTCCTGCTCGAGCGCTTGTTGCACGCCGTTGGCGCTGGCGAGGGAGATTTCGCGCTCGCTGCTTGTGCCGCCGCAGAGCAGGGCAACGCTTGTGACGCGGGAGGAAACAGCGGCTGCTATGCGGTGCAGCTCGGCTAGTTTATCGGTGTTTCTCACAGGCTTCATGAGCGCGGTTCCTGTCCTATCCTCTCGTCGCTGGCATTGCCGTTGTTGGTGTACATTTCCTTTGCCTGCTGCCACGAATGAGCCGTCCAGAGCATGGCGCAGAGGCTGCAGCAGCACAGTACAATTATAACGATGATGGCCGCAATAATGGCAGGGGTCTTATTCATAGTCTTTCCGGGGATGTGCGCCTCAAGGACGGCACCTTGCTTCAATCGATTATCCGCTCTGATTGTAAACGACAGCGGTTACAATGGGAGGGAGCAGTACGGGGTTATGGCCCAGTTGTTACCTGCTGGTTGTCTGAAACAGAGGCGACGGGGGTAACGGGGGTAGCGGGGGCGACATAGCAACAGGGGCAACAGGGGCGCTCTGAACGATATGAGCGCTGTAGGTACTGTGATACTGTGGCACTGTGGCTACCGTGGGCACTGTGAGCACTGTGTGGTCACTGTGGGCACCGTGGGCACTACGAGTTATGAACACTACGAGCGGAAAGGCGCCGCATGGCTGACCTCATTGGCATAAAGCGTTACGGACAAGAAGGGCTACGAACGCTCATGCAGACTTGGGGCGAGCCGAGTTTTCGCGCCACCCAGTTGCTGCGCTGGCTTTACGCGCGCGGGGCGCAAAGCTACGCGGATATGAGCGACCTGCCAAAATCCCTGCGCCTGAAACTCGAGGCCGACGAGCCGCTTACCCCTCCCCTGCTCCTGCGCCGCCAAGTCTCCGCCGACGGGACGCGCAAGTACCTGCTCGGCCTCGCGGACGGCGCGCGCATAGAGGCCGTGGGGATTCCCGACGAGGCTCAGGGCCGCCTGACGGTCTGCTTCTCGACGCAGGTGGGCTGCGCGATGGGCTGCGCCTTTTGCGCGACGGGCACACACGGGCTTACCCGCTCGCTCGCGCCCGGCGAAATGGCCGACCAACTCATCATGGTTGCCCGCGACTTCGACAGGCGCGTCACCAACGCGGTGGCGATGGGCGAAGGCGAGCCCTTCGCAAACTACGAGGCAACGCTCGAGGCCCTGCGCATCATGAACTCCCCCGACGGGCTCGGAATCGGCGCGCGCCACCTCACCGTCTCAAGTTGCGGGCTTCTCGGAGCGCTCGGACGCTTCGCGCGCGAGCCCGAGCAGTTCACGCTCGCCATCTCCCTGCACTCGGCCGTCCAAAAAACCCGCGACAGGCTCATGCCGGCGCTGGCAAACCAACCGCTTCCTGCCCTCCGTTTAGCGCTGATTTCTTACGGGGATAAGACCGGGCGTCGACCGTCGCTGGAATTCACCCTTATCTCCGGCCTCAACGACACCGAAGACGAAATTGACGCCCTCATCTCCTTTGCCCGGGGGATGCTGTGCCACGTGAATCTCATTCCGCTCAACCCTCGTGGCGCGGGTTTGACGGGAGATTTGTCGACGGGTTTGGCGCCGACCTTCTCCCCCAGCCTACCTGAACGTGTAAACAGCATCGCGGCGCGGCTTGCGAAGGCCGGAATAGAGTGTTCCCTGCGGCGCTCACGCGGTGCGGACATCGACGGCGCCTGCGGGCAGTTGAAGGGTGGGATTGAAGGCTGAGGTTGAGTAGCGGAGTTGAAGTTTAAGGTTGGGCCTGACCTCTTTGGGGCTGAAAATGGGCAAAGAAAAAGGAGCAACTTTGACAGCCGCTCCCTTTTCTCCGACGCCCAAGAAGAAGTTGACGCCCTACGAACATTCCGCTCAGGTATTTTCTAAGCTTTCTGTTCGTTACTTACTATACGTGCTAAAACGCATTTACGAAAGACCTGTCTATCTAGGCAAAAAGTCCTTGACTTTTATTTGACTTTGTGTTAAAGGAAGTTTTTTCTTTAGGCTTCGTAACGACGCTTGGCGCGAAAGTGTACCCCGGGGTCGACGCTTGTTTCTACGGGAACTGGCTCTTTGCGCGAGTAGAACAACATTAACTGCACCGCGAGGAAGAAGATGACTACTGCGGTGCTCGCCCCGTCGAATATGACGAAAGGCTGAGAGAGGTCTGACGTGGAGCCCGTGATGACGAGGCAAACGAGTGCCGCCCCGAAGGCGAGCATCTTCAGTATGAGCCGCTTTGTGAAGGGGTCCGGGTTTGATTCCTTCGTCTGAAA
>JAIRTN010000130.1 GCA_031254905.1 Coriobacteriales bacterium | reverse complement strand
AGGTCTTTAATCGGGTCGTAGACCTCCGCCTTGATAACTTGGTTCATCTGCTCTTGAGCAGAACGAAACTGCCTGATGGCGCGACCAACGGTCCGCGCAATCTGCGGCAGTCTGTCCGGCCCGAAAATCATAAAGCCAAACAGCGCAATAATGGCAATTTCCCATCCGCTTAACCCAAACAAGCGATGCTCCTCACTATGTATCAGTCACACAGGACATCTCCCGGCACGGCTCGGCGCCGCTTTGTCTTACGGCACGAACTAAGGAAGTGCCAACATAGTATACCAGCGCGCGGCTCAGGTTCAATCGCTCGTAGCGTCTTAATCCTGCTGAGTTTGTGTTGTCTGCGTCGGTGAGCAGCTTGCCACACCGATTCCGGCAACCGGAAGCATGAGGCCAAGCGCGACAACAACGCAGATAATGACCGTAAATATCTTACGCGGACGGCTCTGTTCCCGCTTCTGCGCCGCACTGAGAGGGGGCGCCGCTGCCTGCTTTTTTGTCTTGTGCTGTTTTGCCATCATAACTCTCCACGTTCATCGAACAGGGCGCGTGCCCCGTTCCTGCCTACCGAGCGAAGTACCGCCCTGCCCCTATTCCCTCAGCTTCAGGCGCATTTCCTCTGTCCGCGCAAACACCCGCTTAACATCAACCCCATGGAGATGCTGCCCATCATAGAGTATACGACCGTCTATCATCGTCATGAGGATGTTATCCTGTGTCACGGTATGGACAACGGCCGAGTTGGGGTCGTGCGTGGGCGCCTGATTGGAGTTCGACAGGTCGAGCGCGATGATGTCGGCGTATTTCCCCACATCAAGCGAGCCAAGGCAGTCATCGAGGCGCAGCGCCTCAGCGGCCCCGAGCGTCGCAAGGCGTACCATCTGGGCGGCCGTAAAGAAGTCGCTCCTGTTGCCGAGCGCCCGCTGGAGCAAAAGCCCTATGCGCATCTCGGCGAGGGGATCGGTCGCGTCGACCGCGGCGGGGGAATCGGTGCCAAGCCCAACGCGAATACCAGCTTTTATCAGCTTGGAGAGCGGCGGAACTCCCATCGCGAGGTGCGCGTTACAGCGCGAACAGACCGCGACGGCAATGTCGTTTTCCGCCAGTTTCTCAACGTCGGCGTCATCCACTTGGACGCAATGGATGGCAAGCACGTTCGGCGCGTCGAACAGGCCCCAGTTGAGGATGTAGCGCACCGGGCTGACCCCGGTGGCAAGCCACGGAGGCATGTCGATGCCATAGCCGCGCTCCTGCTCCGTCGAATGGACGGAAAAGGGAGAGGAACCATACCGAATGAACTCGTACTCCTCCCTACTTCCCGCTAAATGGCAGGCCACCGCTGTTCCGTCTGCGGCGTACTCTCCGATGCGCTTGAACACCTGCGGGTGGCAGGAGAAAAGCGAAACGGGGGCGATGCCGATGCGCAGGAAGTTGGGGTCCGCCTCGCTGCGCCATTGCGTTATGTCGGCGAAGGCGTCTTCCAGCACGCGGTCGACCTCGCTGCGCTCCATGGTTCCGACCTCGCGATAGATGATGCCGCGCAAGCCTACGGCCTGCGCCGCGCGGAATGAGGCGCCGGTTCTTGTGATGTCCGCGACGGTGGTGATGCCGCTGCGAATTGCCTCGAGGGCGCCGAGCAGGGCGGAGTCGTTCCAGTCCTCGGGCGAGAACAGCTTCTCCTTCTCGGCGATGTGGAGTTTCCACGCCGCGTAGGGCACGTCGTTGATGAGGCCGCGCATCGCCGAATACTCGAGATGGGTGTGGACGTCGACGAAGCCGGGCATGAGTACCGCAAGGCCGAAGTCGCGCGTTTCTTCGTTGGGGTAACGCGTTTTGAGTTTGGTGGCGTAGCCTATGTCTTGGATGCGGCCATCGCGGACGAGGATTGCCCCGTTCTCGATGGAGGGCTTACTGACAGGAAGTACATAGCGAGCGACGAGTAACATAGGACCTCCCGGGGGTTGGGTCGAAGGCGGGCCGAGTACGCGTGTACGGGGCGGCCGGTTGCCGGTTGCGGGCGCTGGGTCGACGATGGGTCGAGGGGGTCAGCGGCCGGTGGGCCGGTTGCCGGTTGCGGGCGCTGGGGACGCCGGTGGCCGGTGGGCGCGCACGGGGCATGCCGTGATTGTACTCCATTGTACTGGGAGAGAGGGCGCGACGCCAGAGCGACACCATACTGAGCGCAAATTGTCGTCTTATCTCGGTGAATTGCTATCGCCCCCAGAACAAGTCCGGGGGCGATAGGGCGATTGTGGAGATTTTTATCAGCGAGAGGTTCTGCTGATGCGGTTGAGTAGCTTTATGATTTCGCCGACGCCGAAGATGATGAAGCCAAAGAGGAGGCCACCGACCGCGGCGCAGACCATGTCGTCAGCCACGAGTGCGGTCAACATGGCTGTCGGATTGCCCAGCGATACGATGCGGAGAAAATCAGAGCCGAACAAGCCAAGCACGAGCAGAGAACCCAGCCAAAGCAAAATGGCAAACACCTTGAAGCCAAACGCGAGGGCGCGGCTCCCCGCTCCCCTCCTGCCCTTCCTCTCTATAATGTCGGGCACGGGGGTGGTGTTGAGTTTTGAGAAGTCGAAGGCGGATGAAGCTTGCGCCGTGGAAGACGATGACGGGGATTTCTCCGTGGAATCCGACGCGCCTGCCCGAGCCGTCTCGGGCTTCATGAGGGGAGAGAGGGACGGCATGGTGGCGACTATGCCAAGACGCGACGCGTCTGGCGCTTCTGAGGCGAAAGACGCGACGGAGGTTGTGACAGGCATTGTGGTGGCCGCCGGAGTGGTGATGGGCGGGATTGTGGCCGGAGTTGCGGTCGCCGGGGTGGTGGGCGCCGGGGTTGTGGCGGTCGGGGTGGTAGGCGCCGGGATCGTCGGAGTAGTGGGCGGGGTTATAGCTGGAGCGGTGACTGCCGGGGCAGTTGGTGCGGTTGTTGGTGCGGCTGTGGCTGGCGTGGTTGGTATGGTTGGTATGGTTGGTGCGGAGACTGCGGCGGGAGCCGTGTTGGGAAGCGTTTCGGCAGAGGCCACAGCAGGGGCCGCGGTAGGAGTTGTAAAAGGAGTTGTGGTGGCCGCCGGGGTTGCAAGAGGAGTCGGAGCAGGGGCTACGACAGGGGCAGGCGCGGGGGCTGCGACAGGCTCCGAAACAACGGGAGTTGTGGTGGAAGCTGCGGGAGTTGGCGCGGGGTTTGCCGTAAAGGTGACAGACGGCGCGAG
>JAIRTN010000118.1 GCA_031254905.1 Coriobacteriales bacterium | reverse complement strand
ACAAGAAGATGCTGTTCTTCCTGCTCGCCTTCTTCTGCTACATCGACGGCGTACACACCATCATCCGCATGGCAACGGCCTTTGGCACCGACCTCGGCATCGACAGCACGCAGCTTGTATCCGCGCTCGTGGTGACGCAGCTTGTCGCCTTCCCCTCGGCGCTGCTTTTCGGCAAACTAGCGCGCCGCATCGGCACCCGCATCATGCTCATCGCGGCCGTCATCGCCTACATCCTCATCACGCTCTACGCCGCCGCCTTCCTCAAATCCGCCACCGCATTCTGGGTCCTCGCCATAGCTGTCGGCCTGTTCCAAGGCGGCATCCAAGCCCTCTCGCGCTCCTACTTCGGCCGCCTCATCCCCCTCGAACACGCCAACGAGTACTACGGCTTCTTCGACATCTTCGGCAAATACGCCGCCGTCCTTGGCACCTTCCTCATGAGCAGCTTCACCGAACTCACCGGCAGCGCAAACATCGGCATCCTCTCCGTAACCGTCCTTTTCGTCCTCGGCCTCGTCTTCCTCATCCTCATGCCCAAGACCGAACCCACCAGATGATAACGTCCTCACCAAGTGCTTTTTTATAGGGATAAGCCCGTGCATAGGTGGGAGGTTCGCGGCGCGGGTTAGGCTTTGCTTGGGGGTAGAGATGGAATCGCGACGATAAAGCAGGCTCCGCCGTCAGGCAAATTGACGGCCTCCACCGTCCCTTCGTGCGCGGTGACAATCGCCTTGACGATGGTAAGCCCAAGCCCAACACCGCCGGTGGTTCTCGCGCGACTGGCATCGCCGCGATAGAAGCGGTCGAATAGACGCGCCGGGTCGATGTCGCCAAAGCCGGGGCCGTCGTCTGAAACGGTTATCACGCTGTGTTCGCGAATGCCCGAAAGTTCAACGTGGATGCGCCCGCCCTCACCGACGAAGCGGCTCGCGTTGTCGATGAGATTTTGCACCACCTGCTGAAGACGGTCGGGGTCGCCTAAGACATCGGGGGCCTCCCCCGAAATGGTCAAAATGACCTGACGCTCATCGAGCAAGGGCTCTAGGAGCGCCGCCGCGTATTCGACAACATCGTGGAGGTTGACGCGCTTGAGTTTGACCTCGCCGTCCCCTTCCATCCGTTGGAGGGTGAGCAAATCGTTGGCAAGCCGCGTAAGACGTTCGCTCTCATGGATGATGGTTTCGCAGAAACGCTGGCGGTCCCTGTACAAAATATCTTCGTCCATGAGCGTTTCGGCGGCACCGCGTATCGCCGTCAGCGGCGTGCGTATCTCGTGCGAGACATCCGATATGAACTGGCCCTGCCGCTTGCCCTCGGAGGCCACCTCGGCCATGCTTGAGCGCACGCGCATCGTCACCGTGTCGAGCGACGCGCTGAGTTTGCGGATGGCGAGCGGAGCCGAGCGAGCGGATTCGTCGGAGAAGCGCACGGACAAATCACCGGCGGCAAGACGACGTGCCTTCTCGGTGAGATTCCCGAGCGGCAACAACAAAAGGCCAGAAATCCACATCGTGATAAAAAAGGCGAGGATGGAGAAGGGAACCGCCAGCACAAGCAGCCAGTAGGTGATGCGCGGGTCCAAAAAGATTATGAAGGCAAGCGCAAGGGAGAATATGAGCGTGCTGAGCGCGCTTATGGTTGCAAGCAGTATGTGCAGCGCGCGATACTGCACCGCTCAGACCAGCTTGAAACGATACCCGTAGCCGCGAACCGTTTCGATGAGAGCGGGGTCAACCTGCGCAGCCTCAAGTTTGTCACGCAGGCGTTTGACATGCGTATCAACCGTCTTGGTTTCCACAAGGTATTCCCAGCCCCAAGCATCATGAAGCAACTGGTCGCGGCTTAAGACCTTGCCGGCATAGCGCATGAGGGCGGCAAGCAGTTCAAATTCGCGCGGCGTTAAATCGATGGGGCCACTGGGGCCGACGGCCATGTGCGTGCCCTCGTCGAGTGTGATGCCCGAAACCTCGATGATTTCGTTGTAGTCGCTTGCGGCACTCATGGATTCCTGCTGCGATGTGCGCCTGAGCAGCGCCTTGACGCGGGCAATGAGTTCCCGTATGCCAAAGGGCTTGGCGAGATAGTCATCTCCGCCGATTTCCAAACCGACAACCTTGTCGAGTTCCGTGTCGCGCGCGGAAAGAAAAAGTACCGGCATGGAGTGGTTTGTACGGATATGACGCAACACCTCATACCCATCCATCTTAGGAAGCATAACGTCGAGAATGACAAGGTCAAAGGTATGCGCGGAGACCAGACTGACCGCCGCCGCGCCATCGGCGGCAACTTGAACGTCATAGCCTTCTTTTCTCAGATTGTAACTCACGACTTCAGTAATAGACGGCTCATCGTCAACGACGAGTATCCGTGCGGGACTTTCGCTCATCTCGATTCCTCTCAATTCACCAGCAATACAATAGTTGATTGCTTCACTGGGAATGATACCACTCTCTTGCAGTACAATTACGAGTGTTAGCGTGTCGTTAACCGGATGGTAAAGGATGGCTAACCCATTGCCGAATACCGTATACCGGATGACATTGGGCGAATGATGGACGGATTTCATTGGATACGGCCGCAGCGCACGAGGCACCATCGGATAAAGGAGCGACTATGTTTCTCGCAGTAGACGTCGGAAACACCCAAACCGTACTGGGCTTGTACGACGATGAACGCCTGCTTGCCCACTGGCGCGTAGCAACCGTCATGAGCGACACGGCAGATGAACTCGACGTCCGCGTCCGCTCGCTGTTCGCCCTTCGCAAAATCGACTGCGCCGTCGTCACCGACGTGGCAATCGCCTCGGTCGTCCCGCCGCTTACCGAGCAATGGCGCCACGTCGCCTCTCGCTACACAAAAGACAGCCCCCTCATCCTCAGCAGCAGCCTCGACATCGGACTTGCCATCAAATACCGCAACCCCGCGGAGATAGGCGCGGACCGTTTGGCGGATGCGGTAGCGGCCATCGAGCTTTATGGCTCGCCCGTCGTCGTTGCCGATTTCGGCACGGCTACCAATATTGAGGTGATTGATAAGGACGGCGCCTTTGTGGGCGGCGTTATCGCCCCGGGCCTCGTAACCTCCGCGGAAGCGCTGTTCAAGGCCGCCGCCCGCCTCGCGAAAATCAGCATCGAAGTGCCCCCCACGGTCATCGGCAGCACGACGAAGGGTGCTGTGCAATCGGGGCTGACCTTTGGAGAGATAGACCGCATCGACGGTCTTATCCGACGCATCTTTGCGGAACTCGGCTATACGGCAACCGTCGTCGCCACCGGCGGCCTCTCAGCCCGCGTGGTCGGCCTGTCGCAGACCATCGACATCGTAAACGACGACTTAACCCTCGAGGGCCTACGCATCATCTACCAGCGCATACGCAAAAGTTAAGGGATGTTCAGATGCCGTCCGTGAGACTGGAATCGAAGCCGCATGTCTGGATTGCCGGAACAAGTCCGGCAATGACGGAGTAAGGGATTAAGGGATGTTCAGATGCCGTCCGTGAGACTGGATTTCTCACATTCGTTCGAAATGACATTGGGCGTTCGAGGACAGATGTGTGGGGTCGCGCCGGGCACATGCCCGGCGCATGCGTCACCGCGGGCGGCGAAGCCGCCTCGCGTAGACGATGGTGGACCCAAAAAGGCTGGTAGGTTGTCATTAGCGCGATATGCTTTTTTGTCGCGCTAACAAGGCCAGTCAAGGCCAAAGAGCGAAGCGTGCCTTGACGGGCCTTCTTTCGAACGGAGCCCGCAGGGCACAGAGAGAAATCTAGTCGGGCGGATGGCATCGGGTCGTCCTTATGCGGTTGTTGCGGCGCACGAGGGCGCTACGAGCCAAGGCGCGGTCGGAGCGCCGTGAGTTGCGGTGGGTTATGAGGGTTTGAAGGGGGCATCGCCTTGCGGGTCGGTGGGGGCGAGCGGCAGGGCGCTCAGGTTGGGACGGTCGAGCCCGTAGGCCCCCTTTGGAGCGCCGGAAAGCAGGGCAACAACCCCATAGGAGCCCGTTGGGGTAAAGGGCGAGAGTATGCAGGAAAGCCCGGCCTCCCGCGAGGCATCAAGCATGGTGTTGGCCGCCACATCCTGCTGCACCAGCAGCGTGTAGTAGTTGGCGTCGGGGGAAACCTGCGCGGCCGCGGGCGAACTCGACTTACCCGCCGTGCCGTTTGCGCCATTCGCCCCATTCGCGGAGTTCGCCGCGGGCTTCCCTATGAGCGCATGAAGGTAGGGCAACTCCCCTTCCCTCCCCTTATCCTCAAACGCAAGGGCAAGCTGCAGCGCAACCGGGTCGGCCAAAAGCTGGTCGCTTCCCGCCGCCGCAACAACCGCGGTGTCGATGAGCCCGTTTACCGCATAGGGAAACTGCCGCTGAGCCACAAAATCATAGGCAGTATGCTGCGCGGTAATCGTCGCGGCCTCCGCAACGGTCGTCGTGTTCAAGGAATCAAGAGCCTCTATGAGGGAGCGGTACGACACGGTTACGTTGATGCGCCCCTCCCTTACAAGCCAGTCCGTGAGTTTGTAGCGCCCTTCGAGGATGCCGATTGCCGGAGGTTCCGGCTCCTCGGGTGTGGCGAGGGTTCCGTCGTCGGGCACAAAGATATCGCTTTCATCGGGAGGGGAAAGCGCCTCGGCCCTGAGGGTGAAGGTCCATTCGTCGGCAAGGGCACGCGCGACTGTCACCTCATAATTCTCGCCATCTACCTCGCGAACGAGGGCCTTGAGTTCGGCAAGGGAGGCTTCATCATCGGGAATGACGCCACGCGCCGCGTTGATACGCACAACAATGGGAACACCGCCACTTTCCCGGATAAGTTCGCTCATCTCCGTGCTCAGCGCGTCACTTTGCTCGGGTGTTCTCGTCACGATGACGATTGCCCTGTCCTCGAGGCGGCCAAGACGCCAACCGGCAAGGAGTTCCCGGGAGAACTGCTCCTCGGCGCCAAGTTGTCTGCTGAGAGCCTCATTGGTCGAATTCAACTCATCAAACTGTTTGGTCAAAGACTCGGCGAGATTGTTCGAGGCGTCGCGCACGAGGTCTGAGCCCGTGAGGGCAACGCCTAAGAGCAGCCCGAGAGCAAGGGCGGCAAAGATGGAGACAATAGTTACCAGATGATAGCGAAAGTTATACATTACTCCTGCACCTCAGATGTCGAGCCAGAAACGAATATTGAGCCAGATGACCGTGAATATCTCACGGAGAGTGGGAGAAACCATGATAGCAGTGATGAGAGCTCCGAGAAACGCCAGCACGATGGCAAGTATCTGCCACGAGGGCGGCGCGGCGCGATAAAGTTTGCTCACACCCTTCGCGTCCACGAGTTTGGTTCCCACCTTGAGCCGCACGATGAAGGAGGATGCCATACCGCTGCGTCCCTTGTCGAGGTATTCGACGAGGTTGGAATGGGTGCCTAAGGCGACGATGAGGTCGGCCTTCTTGACCCACGCGAGCAGAAGCGCTAAATCCTCACTCGTGGCGGCAAGCGGCCACTTGGTGAAGCTGAGGTTGAGTTTCTCGATGCGCCCGGCGGCGGGAACGCTGCCATCCTCGTAGGCATGGGCGATAATTTCGGCACCTGAGCGCAGGGCGCGGTCGGTGACTGAATCCATATCGCCAATGATGATATGCGGCTTAAGCCCCGCCTCTAACAGGGCATCCGCTCCCCCATCGACGCCGATGAGAACGGGGCGGATTTCTCTGATATACGACATGAGGGTTCTGAGGTCCTCAAGATAGTCATAGCCGCGAACCACCACGAGTACCTGACGCCCGCGAATTTGCGTCTTGATGTCCGGCACCCAAGGGTCATAGATGAGTTCGCCCTTCTGTCGGTCGATATACTCAACCGTGTTTGTGACGAACTGCTCCATTTCCTCATCGAGGGCTTCTTCGGCCTCCTCCATGCGCGTCGTAACAAGGTTCGCGTCGAGCAGCGTACCCGTAGAGAGAGGGGCACCCTGCAAGAAAAGCGTATCGCCATCGATGGTGATGATGTCCCCGTCTTTGAGAGCCTCAAACAGCGCGGGGTCGGCCTCGTCGAGCAAGAGGATGCCGGCCTCGACGATGATGCGCGGGCCCACGTTTGGGTAGCGCCCCGATATGGATTTCGCCACGTTGACGACAGCCTTGATGCCGCAGGAAACAAGCCCTTCTGCCGAAACGCGGTCGATGTCCGCATGGTCGATGAGGGCAATGTCGGTCGATTTCAGACGCTTTACGAGGTCTTTTGTCTTCTTCCCAAGTTGGGCGCTGCCGGTGATACTCATGCGCCACCCGCGCCTTCCAGCAACTGGCGCGCGTGTCCAAGGGCTACCTCGTCAACGCTGCCCGCCAACATCCGGGCAATCTCAGCAACCCGCTCCTCACCGCCGACCTCGCGGATGACCGTAACGGCTTCGGCGCCCTCAGCAATCTTTTCGACGACGTAGTGCCTGTCGGCAATGGCGGCAATCTGGGCGAGATGGGTGACAACTATCACTTGGTGGTCGGCCGCAAGCGCACGGATGCGTTCGGCAACAGCACGCGCGGTCGCGCCGCCGATGCCCGCGTCGACCTCGTCAAAGACGAGGGTCATCTGCCCCTCGAGGGTGCCCTGTAAAGTCTTGAGCGCGAGCATGACGCGGGAAAGTTCGCCGCCGCTGGCGATTTTCGCCAGCGGGCGTGGCATGCTCGCCTCGCTCGGCCGATAGCTGAGTTCGTAGCGGACAGAGCCGTTTTTCGTCCATGATTCCCGGGGAAGCTCATGGGATAAGAAGCCAACCGAGGCCCCTTCCAAGGCAAGTTCGCGCAGGGAGCGCCCCATATCCTCAGACAGAGCATCGGCCGCGCAAGCACGCTGCCGCGCGAGTTCTCCCGCCGCCACCTCAAGCGCCTGCTGTGCCAAGGCGAGTGCGGCTTCAGCCTGCGCACGCCGCTCGTCGAGGTTTTCCGTGAGAGAAAGCTGCTCGGAAGCCTCCTGCCACGAGGAGAAAACATCCTGCATGCGAGGCCCGTAGCGCTTACGCAGACCTTCCAGAGCGCCGAGCCGGTCGAGGGCTGTCTCCAGCGCCCGCGAATCGAACTGCACATCTTCTCGATACGCGCGAAGCGACATCGCTAAATCATCGGCTGTGATGTTGAGGGATTCAAGCTGAGAAGCCATTTCGTCAAGCCGCGCGTCTACGCCGCCCTCGGCGGCAAGCGCGCGATGGGCATGCGCTAAGGCATCAAGAGCGCCGGGGCCCTCATCCCCACCCTTCAGCGCGTCGAGGGCCGCCTGCGAGGCAAGGGCGAGTGCCTCGCCGTTGCGCAGTATGGGAAGCTGGGCCTCGAGTTCTTCGTATTCGCCCAAAAGGGGGTTGACTGCCTCTATCTCTTGGAGGGTATAACGCGCCGTGGCAAGCGTTTTTTCTGAGGCCTGCGAGGCCTGTTCAACGGCCGCAAGCGCCTCGCGCGCCTCACGGGCGGCCTCCCATGCCTGCCGGTAGGCCGCGACTGCACCCGCGCCCTCCTCGCCGGCAAAGCGGTCGAGATAGGCAAGCTGTACGGCGGCGGAAAGCAGGGATTGATGCTCGTGCTGCCCGTGCAAATCCACAAGGGGGCCGAGCCTCTCGGCAAGCGCGCCAACCGTGACCATGCCGTCATCGAGGGTGCAGCGCGAGCGGCCCTCCCGGGAGAGCCGTCGAGTGACGATGCACTCGTCCTCATCCACGATAAAACGACCCTCTACCAGCAACTCTTGAGCGCCGTCGCGAATGGCCGAAATATCGCCGCGCTCCCCGATGAGCAGCTTGAGGGCGCCGACCAAGGCGGTCTTGCCCGCGCCAGTTTCGCCCGTCAGTACCGTACAACCCGGCGAGAGGAGCAGGCGGGCGTCGCGCACGAGGGCGTAGTTGTGGACATGGAGTTCATCGAGCATGGCTACCCCGGAAGAAGGTTTGCGCAACGTGGTCGTAGAAGTCGTAGGGGCCGAGGCGGGCGAACATGAGCCTCTCGGCACAGCCGGCTACCTCAACGCTCGTGATTTCGTCGCGGGCTTCGTCGGCGTCATCGGCGCTCCCGGCGGCGCTCCCCGCGCCCGCCCCGGCCTCAGCAGCGCCCTCAGCGCCAGCACCCCCGCCCCCCGCGTCTATCCAAAACACCTCGCCGTCGATAAACAGCACCAGACGCTGGCGGTTTAGGCGGTTCGGCTCAAGGCGAATCACATCGTCGCGGGCCGTCACAATGGCTCGCGTCGTCAGGCTGTGAGGCGAAATCGGCACCACACACAGCCCCTCGTGCGCCGGCGAAATGATAGGCCCGCCCGCCGAGAGCGCGTAGGCCGTCGAGCCCGTCGGCGTGGCAACAAGAACCCCGTCGCCCTCTATCGTGTCGATGAGCGTCCCGTTAATGAGCAGGTCAAGCGCTACAATGCGCCCAAAATGCCCGCGCGAGACAACCACCTCGTTTAAGGCAATCTGCGTATCGACGCGCCCGCTTTCATAGGCAACCCGCAGGCTGAGCATCGTGCGCGCGTCATAGGTAAGTCGCCCCTCCACGGCGGCCTCAAGCGCCGGAATAAGGTCGCCCGCGCCCGCCCCGGACAAAAAGCCCAGCTTCCCAAAGTTGTAACTCAAAAGCGGCACGCCCGAGCGCCCCACAAGATGGGCAGCGCGCAACGTCGTGCCGTCGCCCCCAAAACTGCACATGAAATCAAAAGTCCCAATCGAGGCGGCCAACTCCCTCAGGCGCTCGCCACCCTCCTCAAAAATGCCGCTGGGCAACAGCTCGTATTCGATTCCTCGGCTCGCCAACCACGCGCCGGCCTCCCCCGCAACCTCCGAGGCAAGCCCCTTCGCCGTGTTGGTAAACAGCAGTACCTTCATGCCAATCAGTCCAATCGCGCGTGGGCGCGCCCAACCACGCCCGCCGTATCAATAGTAGCAGGAATGGCGCCGCGCCGTACCAACAAAAAAAATTCGATATTGCCTTTTGGCCCTTTTAATGGGGAGAAGGTCGCGCTTTGTGGGGCAAGATTCTCGCCCAGTGCCGCCTCGATGACAAGGTTGAGGGCATGAATGTGGGATGAGGACGCGGTGATAACTCCCTTGTCGCCCTCCCCGCTGCCCGCCAACTCAAACTGCGGCTTAACAAGGCAAACGAGACTACCGTCCTCGGTAAGAAAGGAGGCAAGGTGCCCGAGCAGGGTGCGCAGGGGCGTAAAACTCACGTCCACAACGATGAAATCAAAGGGTGCGCCCACCTCTGCCGGCAAAAGTTCCCGGATATTGGCGCGCTCGATGACGGTGACGCGGCTGTCGGTGCGCAGGCTCCACGCAAACTGCCCGTAGGCAACATCGACGGCAACAACCGAGCGCGCGCCGTGCTGCAAGAGACAGTCGGTAAAGCCGCCCGTGGAAGCGCCCACGTCGAGGCAATGAAGATTTGTGGAATCGAAGGAAAAATCGCGAAGGGCCGCGGCAAGTTTTAGGCCGCCGCGGGAGACATAGGCACCGGCGCTCCTGAGGCGTATGTCGCTTGAGGGGTCGAGCAGCATGTTTGGTTGAAGCAAAACCGCATCGGGAGCCAAGACATCACCGGCGATGACGGTGCGTGTGGCCTCCTCAACATCCGCGGCAAGATTGCGCGCGACTAAAAGTTCAGTCAGTCGTATCTTCCCCTTTGAGGACATGCAGTATCCTCTCTGCTATCTGCGGGGCGGTCATACCGAGTTCCTCGAACAACTGTTCGATGCTCCCTTGCCCGACGAAATCGTCGGGAACGCCTATGTTCAAAACCCGTGTTGCCTGAGCGCCTGTTTCAACCGAGGCCTTTGCGAGTGTTTCCAGCACGGCGGCACCAAAACCGCCGAGTATGGTGCCCTCCTCGAGGGTGACGATGAGCGGCGAGGAAGCCAGCTCAAAAACAACCTCCTCGTCGAGCGGCTTGACCCAGAGCATATTATGCACCGAGGCGTTGATGCCTTGCTCGCTCAGCAACGAGGCGGCGTCAAGCGCCACGCCAACCATGCGGCCGATGGCTAAGAGGCTGAGGTCGCTGCCTTCGCGCAGCAAGATGGCCTTGCCGGGGGGCAAGACGCAGGGGGGGCGGGGCGGGGGCGGTGACGAAGCCTCGGCGGCAGCGTTATCATCCCCATTTATACCTTCCGTTTTTTGGGCGACGAGAGGGGTAAAGGGCTCGGGGGCGATGCCGCGGGGGTAGCGCAGGGCTATGGGGGCATCGTTGAGGAGGAGCGCGGTGTGGAGGGCATCCGCAAGCTGCTGGCTGTCGGCCGGGGCGATGATGCGCATGCTGGGGACGGCGCGCAGGTAGGCGAGGTCGAAAAGGCCGTGGTGCGTGGAACCGTCTTCGCCGACGAGGCCCGCGCGGTCGACGCAGAAGACCACGTGCTGCTCCTGCAGGGCGACGTCGATGACGATTTGGTCGAAGGAGCGCTGGAGGAAGGTTGAGTAGATGGCGGCGACCGGGAGTTTGCCGCCGAGGGCCAAGCCGCCGGCGAGGGCAACCGCGTGTTCCTCGGCGATGCCCACGTCGAAGAAGCGGGTGGGGTGGGCGTCTCTGAAGGGGGCAAGGCCGGTGCCGTCTGCCATGGCGGCCGTGATGGCGACGATGTTTGGGTCGCGCTTTGCCTCGTTGAGCATGGCTTGGGAGAAAAGCGAGGTGTAGGTGGGCGCCGATGAGGAGGAACTTTGCAGGACGCCGGTTGTGGGGTTGTAGCAGCCAACGCCGTGGAAGACGTCGGGCTGCATCTCCGCCGGGGCGAAACCGCGGCCCTTTTGCGTTACCGCGTGGATGAGGACGGGGCCGCTTGCGCGCTGCGAGAGGCGCAGGGCCTCGCTGACCGCCTCGATGTTGTGGCCGTCGATGGGGCCTATGTAGATGATGCCCATGTCCTCAAAGAGCGTGCCGGGAACGACGAGTTTTTTGAAGGAGCCCTTTGCCATGTCGCCGACGTTCATGAGGAAGCGCCCGAAGCGGCCGGCGTTTGAAACGCGGTCCTCGATGGTGTCGCGCAGGCGCGTGTAGGGCTTGCTCGTGCGTGCCCTGCCGAGATACAGCGAGAGAGCGCCGACGTTGCGCGAAATGCTCATCTCGTTGTCGTTTAAGATGATGGTCATGTCGACGCCCAGATGCCCGATTTGGTTGAGGGCCTCAAAGGCCATGCCGCCTGAGAGGGCGGCGTCGCCGACGAGCGCGACGATGCGCTCGCTGCCTTTGTTGAGGTCGCGCGCTAAGACGAGGCCGAGCGCGATGGAAAGCGCGTCTGAGGCGTGGCCCGCGTCGTGGGTGTCGAAGGGACTTTCGTTGCGGCGCGGGAAGCCGCTGATGCCGTGATAGGTGCGCAAGGTGTCGAAGGCGGCCGCGCGGTTGGTGAGGAGTTTGTGCGCGTAGGCCTGATGGCCGACGTCGAAGACGAGGCGGTCGGTGGGGAAATTATAGAAGCGGTGCAGGGCCAAGATGAGTTCGACGGCGCCGAGGCTTGAGGCGAGATGCCCGCCGTTGACCGAGGTGACTTCGATGAGGCGGTGGCGGATGCGCGCCGCCAACTCATTAAGCTGGGAGAAGTCGAGGTTTTTAAGCTCGGAGGAAAACGGTATGTCGGCGAGGTTGTCGGGCATGGCACACCGGCGTATCAGGAGGCTTCTTCGGGGGTGGGGGCGGGGGCGGCTTCGGGGGCTGGCTCGTCGTCGGGGGAGGCGGGAGAGTTTTCGTCCGCGTCTGCGCCCGTACTTATCCCCATTTCCTCCTCGCCCTCATCTCCGCGGGCGATTTCCAGTTCCTCAGCGGAGAAATCGGTGCGGTCTATCATCTCCGCGCAGGTGCTTCCCAAGCGCAGGGCCTCCTCGTAGAGGTCGAGGCTTTTTTCCAACGAGATGTCTTTTGCCTTGACCTGCGTGACGATTTCCTCAAGGCGCTCCCGCGTGCGGGCGTATGAACTTTGCCTATCCATGTACGGCCTTCTTCTCCCTCCGCGAGCGGGCTTTCCCGCTACCCTTTTCTCCATCCGTGTCTGGCCGCTCCTCAAGATAGCTTGCTATCCTGCCGAGTACGCCGTTGACAAAGCGTGAGGATTCATCCTCGCCGCCAAAATCCTTTGCCAGTTCAATCGCCTCGTTGATGGAAACGCTGCAGGGAATGTCGTCCACGTACAGCATTTCGAAGGTTGCGAGGCGAAGTATGCTCCTGTCGACAAGCGGCATGCGCCCGAGCGACCAGTTTTCCGAGGTGCGGGCGATGAGTTCGTCGATTTCCTCGGCGTGGGTGCTGACGCCCTCTAGCAGCAGCTTCGTGAAGTCGCAGGGGATTCCTACCTCCTCGACGCAGAGCCCCTCGGCGAGGATGCTCTCGAAGCCATAGCCGCAAATCTCGCTTTGAAAGAGGATTTGGAGGGCCTTCCTGCGCGCGACGGAACGGAGTTGGTGCTGTCCTCGGGACGATGACATGCGCCGACTATTCCGGAAACTGGATGCCGTCAACGTAGACATCGACACTTTGCACCTCAACGCCGATTTGCCCGCTGAGTGTATCGAGAACCGCGTGACGCACCTTCTCGGCCACCTCCTGCAGACGGTAGCCATAGAAGATTTGCACGTGAACCGCGACGGTTATTCCGCCGTCATCGTCGGCCAGAAGTATGATGCCTTGGGCGGGGTGCTTCTTGCCCAAGGCGGAAATGAAGCCTCGCGAAAGCCGGGAGGAACCGACCTGCGCGATGCCGTCCACTTGGGCAACCGACAGTGAGAGGATGGTCTCTATCACCCCCGGTGCAATGGTTAGACCTTCATTCATACGTTTCCCATCCATGTCCTTATCCTTTCAAGCAAACGCCGCATACATCCTCTTTGGAGCCTAGGCCTTGGTGCGGGACGGCTCGGGTGGGGCGGCCTTGGTGCTGGTCGCGCCTCCGCCGCCACTGGTACCAGCGCGCCTAGGCGCTCGGTGGAACCGTGAGGCCCTCGTGCGTCGGCAAATAGTCGGTGTGAACCTCACCGGCGATGAAATCCTTTTCATCGAGAACGCTTCGATGAAAGGACGTCGTCGTCTTTATCCCCATTATTACTAACTCGTCGAGGGCGCGGCGGCCGCGAGCGATGGCTTCTTCGCGCGTTGAGCCCCAGACGATGAGTTTAGCGATGAGCGAGTCGTAGTTTGGCGGAATTGTGTAGCCAGCAAAGAGGTGCGTGTCGACGCGGACGCCCGGGCCGCCGGGCAGCGAGAGCGCCGTGACGGTGCCGGGGCAGGGCCAGAAGTTGTTGTACGGGTCCTCGGCGTTGATGCGAAACTCAATGGCGTGGCCGTTGGGGGAAGGCGGTGTGCCTCCCGCGAAGCTGATGGGCTCGCCCGCGGCGATGCGGAGTTGTTCTTTGATGAGGTCGGTGCCTGTGATGGCCTCCGTGACCGGGTGTTCGACCTGCACGCGCGTGTTCATCTCCATGAAGTAGAAGTTGCCGCTGTCATCGAGCAGGAATTCGACGGTGCCGGCGCCGAGGTAGGAGACTTCGCGGACGGCCTTGAGGGCGGCTTCGCCCATGCGCTGGCGCAGCTCGGGGCTGACGGCTGATGAGGGCGCCTCCTCGAGCAGCTTTTGGTGGCGACGCTGGATGGAGCAGTCGCGCTCGCAGAGGTGCAGGGCGTTGCCGTGGGCGTCCGCGAGTACCTGAATCTCGATGTGGCGGGGGGTGGGAAGGTACTTCTCGAGGTAAACCTCGTCGTTGCCGAAGGCCGCGGCGGCTTCATTTTTTGCCGCGCCGAAAGCGGCTTCTATCTGCTCGGCGGCCTCGACGACGCGCATACCTTTGCCGCCACCGCCGGCGCTGGCCTTGATGAGTACGGGATAGCCGACCTGCTCGGCAAAGCGCAGGGCGTCGGCAGCCGTGGCAAGCGGGCCGTCGGAGCCGGGTACCGTTGGCACCCCGATGCGCTTCATGGTCTCGCGCGCGACGTTCTTATCCCCCATTAACTCTATCGCTTCGGGCGTCGGGCCGATGAAAACGAGGTCGTTGGCCGCGCAGGCACGGGCAAAGGCGGCGTTTTCCGCGAGAAAGCCGTAGCCCGGGTGTATCGCTTGAACGCCGCGGGAGGACGCCGCGCCGATGATGGCCGGGATGGAGAGATAGGACTGCGCCGAGGGAGTTGGCCCGATGCAAACGCTTTCGTCGGCGAGACGCACGGCTAGGGTATCGCGGTCCGCGTCGGAATAGGCAACGACGCTCTTGACACCCAACTCACGCAGGGCACGCACGATTCGTACGGCAACCTCTCCGCGATTGGCGATGAGGACCTTGTCGAACATGCGCGCCACCTAATCCAGCGTCGGTTCGAGATAAAACAGTACGGTGCCAAACTCGACGGGCATGGCGTTTTCCACGCAAACCTCGCGAATGGTGCCCATTTGCTCAGCGGAAATCTCGTTCATCAGCTTCATCGCCTCGACGATGCACAGCGTCTGCCCGGCGAGAACCTCGTCGCCCACGTTGACGAAGGGCGGCGCGTCGGGGGCCGGCGCGACATAGAAGGTGCCAACCATCGGAGAGATGACGGGCTCCCAGCTACCGGGGCGCTCGAGATTGTCCGGAGGGGTGACTTCTGGCTTTGAGGGTACCGGCACGGAGGTGGCGGTGGCAATCGGCTCTGCCGAAGCGGCTGCCTCGCCCCTGTTGCCGGGGGTGCGGACGGTGATTTTGGTGCCCGCCTCCTCGACGGTTATCTCGCCGATGCTGGATTCTTCGACGATGCGGATGAGTTCCTTGATTTGATTGATGTCCACGTTTTGTTCCTCCTTGGTGCCGGAAGCTTCCTCTGCGAGTAAGAATGCGGTTTTTTCTGAAGTGCGATGTTTGGAGAGATAGGTGCGTGCCTCGTTGGGGAAAAGCGCCCACATCAGCACGTCCTCCTCGCTGCGTGCCAACTCACCGGCCTCATCCGCAACCTCTTGGTAGGTCGTTGTCACCAGCGAACTCGGCGGCGTGTCGAGGTCGAGCGGCGCGACATCGCCGAGAACCTTCTTGACGATTTCTTTATCGAGCGGCCCGGGCGCCTTGCCGTAGTAGCCGCCGATATAGTCCTTCATTTCGCTGGAAATAACGCTCCAACGCTTGCCGGTAAGCACGTTGAGTACGGCTTGAGTTCCGACGATTTGCGACAGCGGAGTGACGAGTGGCGGATAACCGACCTCGGCGCGCACACGGGGGATTTCCTCCATGACGTCCGGGAGGCGGTTGGAGACCTTTTGCAACTCAAGCTGGCTGACGAGGTTGCTCATCATGCCGCCGGGAACCTGATGGCTGTAGACCTGCATGTGGATAAGGGAACTCACGCCGCGCTTGTAGTGGCCGCGCTCGCGAACGCTCTCCCAGTATTGTGCTATTTCAAAGAGCAAATCTAGGTCGAGGCCCGTGTCATAGCCGCTCTCCTTGAG
>JAIRTN010000079.1 GCA_031254905.1 Coriobacteriales bacterium | reverse complement strand
GAAAGAGTGATTCAATCGAAAAAAAGCCGAGAGCTCTCCCAAGTGCGGGTTCGTCCGGGCTTTCGATAATCACGATTGTACCCATTTTATGCCCATTGACCCATTTCTAGGGCAATGAGATTAGGGCTGATAGGCTATCTACCAGCGTAAATGATGGTCGGGGTGACAGGATTTGAACCTGCGACCCTCTGCTCCCAAAGCAGATGCGCTACCAAGCTGCGCTACACCCCGACGAAGAAAACAGCCCAGCCATTATAACAAATCGCGTGGACGGGCAAGCGAGCGCTCCGCAATGTGCCGCAACGAGCGCTCGCAACCCATAATCAGCAGCCAATAACCCACAACCCGCAATCAGCAACCCGCAACTCTCTTTAGGGGCATCCGCATTGATGCATCAGTCATCTCCGCTTCCCACAGCCACAGCCATCTCTCTCAAACGGAAGGCCGGAATGTGGCTAACCTCACGTCAAGTGATACAATTGCAAACCCCGCCGTCAATGCGGCACGTCAAGGGCTGTGGCACCTCAAAGGGCGTCAGGGGGAGGATGACAGACTGTTTGGACATGTCGCAGGGTGCGTCGCGAGACATACGGTAGCGGAGAGGACGGAGAATATGGAGGCGAACATGCAGGAGGCGGCCAACCCCAAATCCCCCAAATCCCCCAAATCCCCCAACTCCCCCAGCAACACGGCACAAATCGCAAGCCTGCGCGAAGCGCTGCTCGGCAGCAATCGAGTCGTGTTCTTCGGAGGCGCGGGTGTCTCAACGGAAAGCGGTATCCCCGATTTTCGCGGCCAAGACGGACTGTACCGCCAGAAATACGACTACCCGCCTGAAGTGATGCTAAGCCACAGCTTCTTTCAGGAGCATCCCGCGGAGTTCTTCCGCTTTCACCGCGACAAGATTATCCTGCCAACGCTGGCCGCAAGGCCCAACGCCGCTCATACGGCGCTTGCCCAGTTGGAGAAAGAAGGGCACCTCACCGCAGTCGTAACACAAAATATCGACGGGCTCCACCAAGCCGCCGGCTCGCGCACCGTGCATGAGTTGCACGGCAGCATCCATCGCAATTATTGTCAGCGTTGTAAGGCCTCGTACGATGCCGAAGCCCTACTAGCCCTGCTTGAGGTAAATGGGGCGGCGGGGGTGCCGCGCTGCGCAAAACCCGGTTGTGGCGGAATGGTCAAACCCGACGTCGTTCTCTATGAGGAGCCGCTCGACAGCAGAGTGCTTGAAGCCGCCATAACGGCAATCGCGTCCGCAGACGTATTCATCATCGGGGGGACTTCGCTGGTGGTCAACCCCGCCGCAAGCCTCGTGCGGTACTTCACGGGCAAAACACTCGTTATCATCAACAGGGGAGAAACGTGGAGCGACACAAAGGCCAACCTGCTCTTTCGTGAGAACATCGGAGAAGTCTTGAGCGAGACGGTCTTGCTCGGCTAACGACCCCCCCTCATCTCACATTACCCCCCCTCACCTCACAAGTTTCGTCACTGTCTCCACATGCCAAGTCTGCGGGAACAAGTCAAAAGGCGTCACGCTCGCCGGGCGATACCCCCGCGCCGCAAAGGCTTTCACATCGCGCGCAAGGGTCGCGGGGTCGCAGGACACGTAGACCAGCGTATGCGGCGCAGCATCGGCAATGGCACGCAGCGCTCCCGTGCTAAGACCGCCGCGCGGAGGGTCAACAATGGCATAGCCAAGGGTCCCCAAGCCAAGGGTCCCCAACTCGGGTAGGGCGCGCCCCACATCCCCGCTGAGCACCTGCGCCTCGAGTTCATACGCAGCAAGATTGCGCCTCAGGTCGCGAATACTGCTCCCCGCCATCTCAATGGCGCAAACCCGCTGCGATTTGCGCGCGAGCGGCAGCGTAAAGGTCCCCGCGCCGCTGTAAAGGTCGGCCACATACCCGCCGTCGGCATCAAAACCCTCAAGTTCATCAAGCGCGCGCCCAACGAGAAGCTGCGCCGCCGCGGTATTCACCTGAAAAAACGAAGGCGCGCTCACCCGGTACCGAAACTCGCCCAGACGTTCCTGCCAATGCCCTCGTCCGCCAAGAACCTCCACCTTCCTCACGTCGCGTTTCCGCAGGTCGCCCGCAACCAGCACGCGCACAAGGCTGCTGGTCTTAAGCGCATCACCCAGCACCTTCGCCACAAACCCGCGGTTACAAGGCCCGGGCCGCGTCCAAAGCGCAAGCTCCACGTCGCCGGTGCGCACCGAAACACGCACTCCAACGCGCACCAGAGGCGCCGCCGCATCCGAGGCTTTCAGCGCAAATCCCAAGGCCCCGGCAAGCCGCCCCGGCAGTTCCGCAAACCCTTGCGGGAGCAACAGACAGTGTTCAATGGGGATAATACCGGTACCGCCGCCGCTGTCAGCGCCCCGGCTCCCCTCAGCGCCCGCCGCCCCGCCGCCCCCAAGCGCCCCGCCATCCGCGCTGGCACTCCCAAAACCGCCGCCCCCAAGCGCCCCACCATCCGCCCCGCCGCCCCCAAAACCGTCGCCCTCATCCCCAAACCCCGCACCCGCATGAAGCCCAAGCGACAGCCGGTTATTGCGCCACAGCGGCTCAAGTTCAATCTTGTTGCGATAACCCCACTCCGCCGGCGAGGCAACCGTATCCGCAACCAGCGCCTCAGCATCGCCAAGTCCCCCGATTCGCTCCAGCGCGTCAACAACAAAGCGCCGCTTCCACCGAAGCTGCTCGCGATACGACAGATGCTGCAAACCGCAGCCCCCGCAGCGGGCATAGTAGGGGCACGGAGGCTCAACGCGTTCGGGCGACGCCTCAAGAAGCGCCTCAACAGCGCCGCGGGCAAACCGCTCGCGCTCCTCCCGTATCCGTATGCGCGCAAAATCGCCGGGAACGGCGGCCTCAACAAACACGGTTTTCCCCGTGGCAAGACGCGCCACCCCGGCCCCCGTGTACGCCAAGCCCTCTATCCGCACATCCTCATAGCAACTCATACGATTCCTTTCAGCGTTCACGCGCAAAAACCCCAAAACCTCCAAATCACGGCCCCCGCGGCAAAGAGGAGAACCGTTTACCGGTACCAGAAGCGGCCTTCGTCGAGAGCAGGTGCCCCGCGGCGGCTCTTTGCGTATAGTTTACCAAGAAGATATCGGAGAGCAATCGACGTACATCGCTCAACAATCAATCCGAAACGGAGGGAACAAATTATGGCCATCTCAATCGACGACGAAACCTGTAGTGCCTGTGCATCCTGTGTCGATGCCTGCCCGCTCGGGCTCATCGAACTCAAGGGCCCCGGCGCCGCCATCGAGGACAAAGACTCCTGCATCGAGTGCGCCGCCTGCGTAGACACCTGCCCCGTCGGGGCAATCGCGCTGTAGCGCCGCCTCACCACCGCCCCAAGCGCCTCGCGCCGCTCCCAAAAATCACTCCCCACGCTGCGGGGATGATAAAGGGGGACAAGGTCGGGCCCGCCTGAGGCGAGGCCATCCCAACGCTGCAGGGATGAGCCACGGCAGCCCCCGGTTTTCCGGGGGCTGCCCGCTACGTGGCCCCAAACCCCCATCCAAACCGCCATCCAAACCCCATCCAGCCCCCATCCCAACTCATCCCCAACCCAAGCAACCCAAACACCTGCTTCCCGCAGTCAACCCATCATCCCCAACCCAAGCACCCAACCCCAAACTGGTGTAGAATCTTCTCACGCCAGTTTTTTACTGTTTTTTGTGCCCCCTTAGCTCAGGGGATAGAGCGTCTGCCTCCGGAGCAGAAGGCCGCAGGTTCGATTCCTGCAGGGGGCACCATAGGCGCCATAACAAGTCCGAATCCATTGGGAGGTTCCATGGGAGTTTACACGCCGCTTTACCAGCCAAACGGTAACGAAGTCGCAATCATCGAGACAAGTCGGGGTACGATACGCGTCAAACTTGCCGGCAAAGACGCGCCGATTCACGTCGGCAACTTCGTCGAATTAGCACGCAAGGGCTTCTACAACGGGCTCAAGTTCCATCGCCACGAGCCAAACTTCGTCATCCAAGGCGGCTGCCCCAACACCCGCAACCTCACCAGCGAGCAGGTGTGCGCCGGCGGCAGCTTCCCGCCTCCCGGCACCGGCGGCCCCGGCTACGGCATCAAGGGCGAGTGGATGGTTAACCCCAACAACAAGCACCGCGACGGCACGCTCGCAATGGCGCGCTCGCAGGCTCCGGATTCCGCGGGCTCGCAGTTCTACTTCTGCCTCGGCCCCCAATCATTCCTCGACAGCAACTATACCGTCTTTGGAGACTCTCTCGACGAGGATTCAATCGCCGTGATACATTCACTGGCAAAAGGCGACGAGATACTCTCCATCGAGATAGAGAACGGCGATTAGGAGAGTAGGGGGCGCAGATTGAGAAGCATATCCTACGACCACGCTACCGCTGCCTACAACACGGAGGACTATCCCCGGGCGCTCAAGGGCTACTACCAGTGCCTCAAAGAGGACTGGGGTTCCTTTCAGCCGGGCGATGCCGGTCTTATCTACCATAGAATAGGCAACTGCCTCATCAAGATGCGCAACTTCAAAGAAGCGGCCGTCAGCTACCAAAAAGCCCTTCAAGATGATGATTATGGTGAGAAGACCAGCATCTACGTGAATCTCGGAACTACCCTTAACGGCATAGGAAAATACGCCGAGGCCCTTGCCTGTTTCGACAAGGCTTTGGCGGACGCCAGCTACGCGACGCCCTATCGCGCCTACATGGGTAAGGGCAATGCCTTTGCGAAACTCGAAAAGCATCTTGAGGCAGGCACGGCCTACCGCAAGGCGGCGCTCGACGAGGGCAACCCCAATCCTGTCAAGGCGCTGATGAGCCTCGCGTCCTCCTTCTCGGCCCTCGGCCGTCCGGATGACGCGGTTGAGGCCTATCTCGCCATCCTCGACTTCCGCGTCACCGGCAAAACGCTCAACACCACCTTGGAGCGGCTGGGGCAGGCCTATGTTGCCGCGTCGCGCTACCAAGAGGCCTTTGAGACCTTCGAGGACACGCTCGCGCGGGAGCGCTTTACGCTTTCGCCCGAGGCCGAGGCGGACTACCAAAGAACACGGCTCGTACTCGGCATCAGCACCGAAACCTCCGCGGAGGCATTGGACGCGTCGGGCGCGCTGGAGATACCCGCTATACCCGATATGCCCGATATGTCGGCGCTTCTCCCCGGCTTCGAGGATCCGCTTTCCGGCGCTGGCGTCCGCGAGCAGCTTTCGCCCGCCACCACCGCCCAGTACGCCGCCCTCGAGTTCACCGACGATGACGACTTCGGCACCGGCAATGTTCCCAATCCGGGCGACACAGGCTTCTTCACCGCAACCGATGCCGACCTTATCGCAACGAGCAAACGCCAGATGCGCAGGGAGCGCAAACTGCGCCACACGGGCCTCAAGGCCTTTGTCGTCATCATAATCATCCTCATCGTCGCCCTCGGCATCTGTGTCGCCGCCTACTATCAAGGCGTCGGCATACCGTCGCAGGAGACCGTCGTCACGGATTTCTTCACGGCCTATGCGGCCTCAGAGCCTATCGAGGACTACTGGGTCGCAAACAGCGAGGAGGACAAGACAACACTCGCGCGTTTCCTCGACGGGGTACCGCGTTCCTCCGATGTCAATATCGTAGCCATCGATTCTCAAATGAGGGAATCTCAAGTCATCGCCGATGTTCGATTGCCCGAGGGGGGCATCCTCCATTATCGGCTCGACCTCACGCGGGATGTCATTGGTTGGAAGATTCGCGGGATAGAAATGGTTTTTGCCTCACTTCCCTAGAACGGTAAAAGGATTGAGGATTGTCAGCAAGAACGGTCAAAGAAGACTGTCAGAAAGGACTGTCATGGTACAGAAAACGTATCTTATGTTAAAGCCGGATGCCGTCGCAAACGGTCATATCGGCGAGATTATCGCGCGCTTCGAGCGCGCCGGGCTGGTGATAGAGCGCCTCGAGATGGCTTGCGTTACGCCCGAGCAGGCCGCCGCAAACTACGCGGAGCACGAGGGGAAGCCCTTCTATGAGGGTTTGGTAGCCTACATCACGTCGGGTCCGGTCGTCAAGATGGTCGTCAGCGGGCCAGAGGCGGTTGTCATCGCCCGCAAACTTATGGGAGCCACCAATCCCCGCGACGCCGCTCCCGGCACCATCAGGGGCGATTTCGGCCTCGAGATGGACGCAAACGTCATACATGGCTCCGATTCGCCTGCCTCGGCAGAGCGGGAGATAGCCATCTTTTTCCCCGCCCCCTTTCCCACCTGATGATGACGATTTCGTGAGGGGCTTAGCGATATGGTAAAATATCTGGTCGGTTTGTACTAGGCAGCAATGGACAGTAATTAGCAACAAGAGGCAGCAACAGGCAACAAGCAGCAAAGAGTGCAAAGAAAAGCAAAGAGTAGCAAAGAACAAGTATAGGAGAAATGAGCGACGATGTCGTTTTTCGATAATCTTTTCAGCCAGTGGAGTTACGATATGGCCATCGACCTCGGCACGGCCAATACGCTGGTTGCGATAGCGGATAGAGGCATCGTCCTCAACGAACCTTCGGTCGTCGCCATAGACAATGAGGCGAATCGCGTCCTTTCGGTCGGTAAAGAAGCGCGCGAGATGATAGGCCGCAACCCCGGCAACATCTCGGTCGAGCGCCCTCTCGCGGACGGCGTCATAGCAGACTACGATGTCACCGAGGCCATGCTCTCGTACTTCATCCGCAAGGCAAATCCCAAGACCCGCCTGTGGCAGCCCAAGCCCCGCATCGTCATCTGCATCCCCTGCGGAGTAACCTCCGTCGAGAAGCGCGCGGTTTTCGAGGCAACCATCCAAGCGGGCGCCCGTCAGGCATTCCTCATAGAGGAGCCGATGGCAGCCGCCATTGGGGCGGGCCTTCCCGTCGAGGAGCCCACCGGCTCCATGATTATCGACATCGGCGGCGGTACCACAGAAATCGCGGTCATCTCACTCGGGGGCATCGTCACTTTCCGTTCCCTGCGCATCGCCGGCAACGAGTTCGACGAGGCGGTTGCCCGCCACGTGCGCGAGGTCTACGGCCTCAACATCGGTACGCGTACCGCCGAGGACATCAAGATTGCCATCGGTTCCGCCATGCCCATTTCGACCGGCGAGCTCGACATGGAAATCTCCGGCCGCGACCTCACGAGCAATCTCCCGCGCAGCGAAACCATCCAGTCAGAAGATGTACGCGAGGGCATCAAAGGCCCCCTGCAAGACATCCTCATCGCAATCAAGGAAACCTTCCTCGAAACCGACCCCGACCTCGCCGCCGACATCATCCGCAACGGCGTTTTGCTCACCGGTGGCGGCGGTCAGCTCAAGATGCTCGACTCCTTCCTCACGCGCGAACTCGAGGTGCCCGTCATGATGTCGGACACCGCCATGACAAACGTCGTCGTCGGTTGCGCAAAGGCACTCGAGAATCCGCGAGCCCTGCAACGCTCCTATACGCAGCGATAAAGAAAGGTCGCCTCTCAGATGGCGTTTTCTCCCAACAAGCCCAGAAAGCTCTCGGGGGGCATTCTCCTCATAATCCTCTGTCTCCTTTCCGTCGCCCTGATGACCGTCTGGGCGCGTGAGGGCAGCACCGGGCCACTCCATCGCGTAAAAAACGGCGTGGAAACAATCGTCATGCCCATACGGCTCGTCGGCTCTCTTGTCACAACGCCCATAACCGCGCTCGTCGATTTCTGCGAAAACGTCATGACCCGCGCCGCCACCGTCGACGCCCTCCGCGAGCAAAACGAGGAACTCCAGTCGCTTGTCATACGTATGGAGGAATACCGGCAAGAAAACGAGCAGCTCTCCAGCCTGCTCAACCTCAAAGAAGCCTATAACCTCGACGCCGTAGGCGCGCGCGTCATCAGCGTAAGCGCCGATTCTTGGAACAAGGTCATCACCATCAACAAAGGCAGCATCGCCGGGCTCGAGGCCGGCATGCCCGTGCTCAACGCCAGCGGCCTCATAGGTCAGGTAGAAACCGTCGCTCCCTACAGTTCGGTGGTGCGCCTCATCACCGACGAAAAGAGTGGGGTAGCAGCGTTTTTACAAGAAACTCGAGCGGAGGGGATACTTTCGGGCTCTCTCGACGGCATTCTCTCCCTAGACTTCATCCCTCTGGGGGTTCCCGTCGAACTAGGCGACGTGGTCATCACCTCCGGCACGGGCGGTGTCTATCCCAAGGGCATCCCCATCGGCGAGGTGGTTTCCGTCAGAAACGCCCCCTCAGACGTCTATCGAACCATCATCGTCAGGCCGGTCACGCGCGTGATGTCCTACGAGGAAGTGCTCGTCGTCGTCGGGCGGGAGGCGGAGATAACCATATCGGATACCCCTCAAAACGACGTCCAAGGTCAAGGCCAAGGCCAAGGCTCAAACGGAGGTAATGAAGGGGGAGACCAAAGCAGTCAAACCTCAGACGCCGGCGCCCCAAACCAAGGCGGCAACGGTAGTCAGGGGCAGGGCCAAGGCCAAGGTAGCACCGGTACCGGGGCGGGTGGTTAGCCGTGGAACCGCGCAGAATCAGCATCACCTTTACGGTTGCGGGCTCGCTCATCGCCTTTTTGCTCCAAGTCGCCATCGCGCCGAACATCGCGGTCTACGGCGTCGTGCCCAACCTCGTCCTCGGCTTCGTCGTCCTCAACGCCATGCTCTGCAACAGCACGCGCTCGCTGCTCACGGGCTTCTTCCTCGGGCTTGCCTTTGATTTCACAACCCAAGGGCCGCTCGGTGTCATGGCCCTCGTGTTAGCCGTCATCGGCTACAGCGTCAGTTCGCTCAACAAGGAGTTGCTCGCGGGGAGTTGGCACGTCCAAGCCCTGTTCCTCCTCCTTGCCGCCTTCCTCGGCGAGTTGCTCTACGCGGCCTTCCTCTCCATGCTGGGATACAACGCCGGCTTCCTTCCCTCCGTGGGCATGCGGGTCTTGCCGGGCACCCTCTACGACGCGGTTTTCGGGCTGATTGTGTTTCCGCTCATACACCGCTTCGGGTCCAAACGTAAGAAGGAATCAAACCTTCTCAGGGGTAAGCTCGACTAATATGGATGTCATGACCCTCACAATCATTATCGCTGTCGCGGTATTCGTCGTGGTATTTGTCTCCCTCGTCATCGCGGCAGTCATTCGCGCAAAGCGACAGAAGAACGACGTCGTGAGAAAGGGCTTCGTCCGCCACGGACTACCCGAGGGGCTCGGCGAGGGCGAGGTGCGCAAATTCGACACGCCCGAGCCGCACAAAAAGGCGGCGAGAAGGGGGCGCCTCTATGCCTTCGGCCTTGTCATAACCGGCATCTTCGGCACGATAGCCATGCGCCTGTGGTCCCTGCAGATGATTTCCGGCTCCTCCTATCAAAAGTTAGCCGAGGAGAACATGACCTCGGAGGTATCCATACCCGCAACTCGCGGGCGCATCCTCGACCGCAACGGCGTCGAGTTGGTAGGCAACCGCGCCTCGCTATGCATAACGGCTCCTCGGCGTGTCGTGGATAACCCAATTCAGGTCCACCTGCTTTCGCTGCTCCTCGGGATACCCAAGGGCATCGTGCGCTACCGGCTGCTCAATGATGTCATGGGCGCTCAGGCAAACCGCGAACTCGCCACGGACGTACCGATGCACGTAGTCACCTTCATCAGAGAGCATCAACAGCTATTTTCGGGCGTGGAGATAACCGAGCGCACCGTCCGGACCTACCCGCACGGCAGCCTCGCCGCCCATACCCTTGGCTATATCGGGACGGTGACAGAGGCCGATTTGCTGCTTCCTAATCCCATAGTCTCCTATGAGGGGGGCGACCGCGTTGGCAAAAGTGGGGCGGAGTTTGCCTTCGAGAACGTCCTGCAGGGTACGCGAGGCGCGCGCACCTACCGCGTCGACAGCGTTGGCACACCCATTGCCCTGCTCAGCGAATCCCCGCCGCAAAACGGCTCGGATGTCTGCCTCACCATCGACCTCGAACTCCAAAAAGAGGCCGAGCGCATCCTCTCCGAAGTCATCATCTCCTGTCACATGCGGGGCTTTTACTACGCGGATGCCGGCGCGCTGGTCTGCATCGACATCGAGGACGGGGGCATCCTCGCCTCCGCGAGTTATCCCACCTTCAACCCTGAGAATCTGGCAAACGGCATATCCGAGGAGTTGTGGCAGGAACTCACGCGGGAAGGCTCCGGCTACCCGCTGACCAACCGCGTCATCGCGGGGATGTATCCCGCCGCCTCCACATTTAAGGCCTTCACGGCGCTCGCCGGCCTCGAATACGGGGTCATCGCGGGTAACGTCCATACCAACTGCACAGGCTTTTGGGACCGATATGGAGAAGCCTGGGGGAAACGTTGCTGGATATTCCCCAACGGCCATGGCTACCTCGGGCTTGAGGAGGCGATAAACCAGTCCTGCGACACCTTTTTCTACGAGGTCGGGGCGAATTTCTTCGACCGGTGGCAAGGGATGCCCCGCGACGCGAGGGTCGATGAACTTCAGGACTACCTCAGGACGTGGGGCTTTGGTTCGACGACGGGCGTGGACATTCCGGGTGAGGCGAGGGGACGGGTTCCCGACGAACCGTGGAAACTCAGCACCTTCTCCGATACCCCCGAGCCCGCTCAGTGGCAGGGCGGCGACATGGCAAATATGTGCATCGGTCAAGGAGACATCCTCGTCACGCCGTTGCAAATTGCAAACGGATACGCGGGCATTGCCCGCAAAAAGATGGTCAAGCCCCACTTCTTTCACCACGTCCTCAACAATAAGGGTGAGGTAATCGTCGAGGGTACGCCTGAGGATAGCGAGATTCAACCAACCATCAACGACGCCGCTATCGGTCGTGTCGTGGATGGCCTCAGGCGCGTCGTCAACCGGACGGGAGGGCTGTTTCACCAGCTACCCGTCCAAGTGGCGGGCAAATCGGGGACCGCGGAAGTCCCCCCCAAGAAAGACTTCTCATGGTTTGTCGCCTTTGCCCCCGCCGCGCAGCCCAAGTACTGCGTCGCCTGTCTCATCGAGCAGGCGGGCGACGGCTCATCGGCGGCGCTGCTCGGCGTCCAGCACATGCTCGCCGCAATCTATGGGATTGATGCGGGAGAAATCATTGTCTCTCAAGGAAGCGGGGAGCGTTAGATGCCGACCATGCGTTCAAGACCCGTCCCGCCGCCGAGTTTTACGGCTCCCACGCCGGTGCGCGATGCCATCAAGAGATTTTTGTCGCTGGTAAACGTGCCCCTGCTCATCGTGCTTGCCCTGCTTACGGCCTACGGCCTGCTCATCGTCAACAGCGCGGTGATGGATGACGACCGCTTCAGCTTCTCACGGCAGGTTCTCGGCGTTGGCGTTGGCATCGTTGCCATGCTTGTCGTGTGGCGCGTCGACTACCATCGCCTCTCGGGCCTCATCGTCGCCTTCTTAGTCCTCGATTTCATCCTCGTCCTCTCGCCGCTCATTCCCTTTCTCGGCGTGACGGTCAACGGCGCGCGAAGCTGGATAAATATCTTCGGCCAGCAGGTGCAGCCGGGCGAACCCGCCAAGGTTCTGACAATCATCGCCATGGCGGCCCTTGTCTCGAAATACCGCGGCAGGCTGGATTCGGGCAAGGACTACCTCAAATGCCTCGGTACCATCATCGCTCTTTTGATGTGTATTCTGCTTCAGCCGGACATGGGTACCGGGCTTGTCTTTTTCGCCATCGGCATGACCATCTTTTTTACAGGCGGGGTAAACTGGAAGTGGCTTGCCCTCACCATCCTCATCATAGTCGTTCTTATCGCCGTTGCCCTTTACATCGACCCCATCCTCGATGAACGATTTGGCGAGGACGTTTTTGTCAAAACCTACCAGAAGAATCGTCTGCTTGTCTTTATCGACGAGGACCTCGACCCAACGGGGGCTGGCCATCATCTCAGGCAGGCGAAAATCGCCATTGGCTCTGGCGGGATGTTTGGGAAGGGCCTCTACCAGTCAACTCAGTCCTCGCTGGGCTTTTTGCCCGAGGCGCCGACGGATTTCATCTTCTGCATCTTGGCAGAAGAGCTGGGTTTCGTAGGCTGCATCGTCCTCATCGCGTTTTACGCCATGCTCATCGCGGTCAGCTTCTGGGTGGCGCTTAAGGCCGATGACCAGTTTGGGACCCTTCTTGTCATGGGCTGCGTGGGGATGTGGGTCTTTCAGATACTCGAAAACATCGGCATGACCTGCGGTCTTATGCCGATTACCGGTATTCCGCTTCCCTTTATGAGCTACGGCTCCTCCTTCATGCTCACGAACTTCATGGCGGTGGGGCTGATACTGTCGGTATGGGCGCATCGCTCGACGCGAAAGGCAAGGTGATGTCACATGATGGCAAAAAAACGTCGGGGCTTCGTGCTTCCGCTCAACCCATCGGCACTTCTTGAGGCCATCGGGCTTACGGAGAGACAGGCCGCGTTTCCGCGCGAGGTCGCGGTATTTGTCGATACCTCGCTCGACCCGGCCTTCCTTGCCCATGCCAAGGGGGAGTTTCGAATGCGCAGCGACAACGTTCTTCTCACCATATATCCTTATTTTGATGAGGCCTTGGCTGTTGCCGAGGGCACGACGGTGGCGATAGTTTTGGCCGAGGATTCTCCGGCAACCGGGCGGCTTCTTACCAATGCGCTGCGGATGGGGGTTCCCGCTGCCGTGCTGGCGCTCGACCCGGTGCGGCTTCAGCAGATTGCGCGCGAGAATTATAACGAGATTGACCCCCTCTCGATAGTGCTGGCGGATGAGCGCGCGGATGCCTCCGAGCGCTTTGAGCGGCTGTTTGCGGCCCTCGGTGAGTGGGTGGTGCGCAAGTTGCCGGAGGACCAGCTTGCGTTGGCGCGCGCCTTTGATTTTGTGCGCGAGCCTTTTGTCGAAAGCGCCATACAGGCGACTTCCCTGCAAAACGGGGCAATCGCGGCCGTGGTTTTTATCCCCGGGGCGGACATGCCGCTGTTGACCCTCAATCAGGCGAAACTTTTTATGCAGATAGCCGCCGCCTACGGCAAGAGCGTCGATGTGCAGCGCTTGGGAGAACTGATTGTTCTTGCGCTCAGCGGCTTTGGTTTTCGCGCGCTGGCGCGCAGGCTCGTCGGCGTGGTGCCGGTTTTGGGTTGGGCCATCCGCGGAGGGGTTGGCTACACCGGGACGCTGGCCATCGGCAAGGCGGCGAAGGAGTATTTTGAGAAGGGCGGCGACCTGCAGGACATCATGCGCAAGATTACGTCGCGGCGTGGTGGCGGGGAGGGGCCTGATGGGGAGGCGTTTGATGGAGAGACGTCTGGTGGAGAGGCGGGTGGCGGGGGAGCGCTTGTTGGGGGAGCGCTTGCTGGCGCGACGGCCGCTGGGGGAGCGGCGCTTGCCGGGGGAGTGGGAGGCGGAGAAGGGCTCTCATGACAGAAGCGTCTCTTTGGGAGAGAATCGAGCCGCTGCTTCCCGCGGTCGAAAAGCCCTCCCGCTATCTCAACCACGAGTACAACGCCGTGGCCGCGGCATCTTCAGGCGCCGATTTTCGCGCGGCGTTGCTGTATCCCGACACCTACGAACTGGGCCAGTCGAATCAGGCGATAGGCATTCTTTATCAGATGATAAACGCCTTGGATGGTTGTGTCGCCGAGCGCACCTTCCTGCCTTGGGTCGACATGATTGCCCTCATGCGCGCCGACGGTATACCGCTCTTTACGCTTGAGAGCGCCCGCCCTGTTGCCTCCTTTGACCTTTTGGGAATCACGCTTCCCCATGAGTTGGCCGCCACGAATATCCTTGAGGCCCTCGATTTGGCGGGGATACCGCTGCACGCCTCTGAGCGCACGCACCAAGACCCGCTCGTTGTGGGAGGCGGCCCGGGCGCCTTTAACCCCGAGCCTCTCGCGCCCTTCTTCGACGCCTTCGTCATCGGCGAGGGCGAAGAAGTCATCGCCGAAGTCATCGCCACTCTCCGCGGCCAAACACCCGCAGCCGCCGCTACCCCTGCGGATCCCGCGGACCCCGCCGCTACCCCTGCGGCCACACCAGCGGCCACACCAGCGGCCGCACCCGCAGACCCTCGTACCGCCCAACTCAAGGCCCTCGCGGCCATCGAGGGCGTCTACGTTCCCTCCCTCTACGAGCGCAACGAGGCGGGCGTCCTGTGCCCGCGCGTCCCCGAGGCCCCCGCGAGCATCAAGAAGCGCGTCGTGGCAAACTTCGACGCCTGCCCTATCGTGATCGGTCCCGTGGTACCCTTTGCCGAGGTAGCGCACGACCGGCTCACCATAGAAATATTACGCGGCTGCAGCCGGGGTTGCCGTTTTTGCCAAGCGGGGATGATGTATCGCCCCGTCCGCGAGCGGCGTGCGGATACCATTGTGGATGCCGTTGCGCGGGGCCTTGTCGCCACCGGCTTCGACGAGGTGTCGCTTACCTCGCTTTCGACGACCGACCATTCGCAGATAGAGCAGATACTGCGCCGCCTCAACCACCTGCTTTCGGGCACCGGCATCGGCCTGAGCATACCGTCGCAGCGCCTCGACGCCTTTGGCATCGAGATGGCGCGCCTCATCGCGGGGGAGAAGAAGGCGGGCCTGACCTTTGCGCCCGAGGCGGGCACGCAGCGTCTGCGGGATATCATTAACAAAAACGTCACCGAGGACAATCTGCTCGAGGCCGTCGCGCAGGCCTACGCCGCGGGCTGGCAGCGCTGCAAGCTGTACTTCATGATTGGGCTTCCGGGCGAGTGCGACGAGGACGTACAGGGCATCGCCGCGCTGGCAAACCGGGCCTACGAGGTGGCGAAAAATACCGTCGAACCGCGGCGGCGCAACGCCGTGCGCATGGGTGTGAGCGTTGCCATCTTCGTCCCCAAATCGCATACGCCTTTCCAATGGAAGGGGCAAATCGCCCGCCCGGAGGTCGAGCGGCGCATCGCCCTGCTCAAGACCTCGGGCTTGCACAGGGGCATAAGCCTCCACTGGCACGACCCCGCAACCTCGCGCATCGAAGCGGCGCTTTCCCGCGCGGGGAGGGAGGCCGCCGCGCTGATAGAGGAGGCATGGCGACGCGGGGCACTGTTCGACGCGTGGAGCGAGCGCTTTAGCGCGCAGCGCTGGGACGATGCCGCCGAGGCCTGTGGTCAGAGCATCGCCCAGGCCGCCGAGCGCGAGTATGTGCCGGGCGAGCCGCTTCCGTGGAGCCATATCAACAGCGGTGTGTCTCAGGACTTTCTCCTGCGCGAACTTGAACTTTCTCGTGCGGGCATAACAAGCGAGGACTGCTCGTTTACGGCCTGCGTCGACTGCGGCGTCTGCCCCGCCTGCGACGTCGAAGTCGTGCTTGGAGGTGCCTGCCGTGAATGAGATAGGCTTCAGGCTGCGAATCAACTTCCAAAAGCGCGGCAGGCTGCGCTATCTCTCGCACCTCGAGTTGGTACGCGCCCTCGAACGCGTTATCAGACGGGCGCAACTTCCCTACGCGATAAGCAAGGGCTTCAACGCCCACATGCGCCATGCGCCCGCCCCGGCGCTGCCCGTCGGCACCGCTGGGTTAGACGAGTACTTCGACGTGTGGCTCACCGAATACCTCAACCCCGCCGAGGCCCTGCGGCGGCTGCAAAACGCCAGCGTCAAGGGCCTCGACATTCTTGCCGTCTCCTACGCCAACCCCCGCGCGAAGGGCCTGCAGGCAACCCATACGCGGGAGGTCTACGAAATCGTCCTCGACGACGGTGGGCTCGGCGCCGAGGAGGTCCGCGCCCGTCTTACGCGTCTTGTCGAATCCGGAAGTCTTACAACGGCGCGCCAAAAAGGCGGGGAGAAAATCTACGACCTCACTCAGATGGTTCCGCGGATGCCCAAGGTAGGCGAATATGGGGACAAGGACGGGCGCGTTTGCTTCGCTCCCGCCCCTGCTCCCGAGGCTGTGGCTCCGCTTGGGTCCGAAGCCGCACCCGTGTCTGCCCTTCTCCTCGTTACGATGGAACTACGGGCGACGGAGCAAGGCTCCATCCGGCCCAAGGTGCTGCTGTACGCCGCGCTCGGAAATGACTTCGGGTGGAACTTGCGCTCGGTGACGCGCACGCGGCTGTACGGAGAGGAAGGCTGAGCCGAGCGATGTCGGGGCTGCGTATCGACGTCATAGCTGTCGGCAAACTTAAAGAGGGCTACTGGGTTGAGGCCTGCGCAGAATACGCGAAGCGTCTGAGCCGCTACGTGACGCTCAACATCAGCGAGGTGCCCGACCGCGCGGAGCGCTCATCGGATGACGCGGCACTCGTGCTGCGCACCGAGGCGGCCCAGCTACGCAAGAGGATAGCGTCCGGCTCCCGAATCATCATGCTGGACAGCGGCGGCAGGCAGTTTACGAGCGAGCAGATAGCAGCCCTGCTTCGCGAGGCCCAAGACCACGCAACGCGCCAACTGAGCTTTGTCATCGGCGGCTCCCGAGGCATAGACGCCGACCTCAAAAAAGAGGCCGACCTGCTCATGAGTTTCGGCGCGATAACGCTCCCACACAACCTCGCCCGCGTCGTGCTCCTCGAACAACTCTACCGCGCCTTCAGCATCATTACCGCCACCCCCTACCACAAATAACCCCTGTGTGCCCCCACATACAGCGCGGCGCTCCGCCCGAGGCTTAGCAGCGCTCCGCCCCTCAAAGCCGCTGGCAGGCTCCTTTCGGCGGCGGGGGGAGGCCGTTGGGCGCGGTGGATGGCGGGGGAAGTTCGGCGACTGTCGTGCAACAGGGGGTTCAAGTCTGCTAGAATGATGTCAGAAATGGCGAAGACTAACGCAACAGAAAACGTACCAGTTCGCATCTCTCCCGCGCTGATTGTGACCACGGTCATCGTTCTCAGCCTCATACTCGCGGCAGTCATGCTCTATCCTGTTGCGCGCGAATACTATCTCGCCAAGCGAGAAAACGACCGCGTTCTCCTCGAATATCAAGCCGTGCTGGAGCGCAATACCAAAATCAAGCAGCAGATAGACGAACTCCAAACCCCTGAGGGCATAGAGGATCGCGCCCGCGAAGAATTCGGTTGGGTGCGCAACGGCGAGGAGGCGGTCAACGTCACTGGCCTTGAGGTCTCCGAGAGTTCTACCGTCTTGCCCCCCAGTGTCGACTTCGCCACAATCAAGGCGCCCGAAGACTGGTGGACGCAGGTGCTCGATGAATTCTTCGGCGTACCCGAGGCGTCCTCTGCCCG
>JAIRTN010000077.1 GCA_031254905.1 Coriobacteriales bacterium | reverse complement strand
TTCGTCGCTGTGCGCGTGGATATGGCCGCCGTGTTGGAGGACGATTTCGCGGGCGATGGCCAGGCCGAGGCCCGCGCCGCCCGCGCGTGAGGAGCGCGCGCTGTCGAGCCGGTAGAATTTTTCGAATATGATTGCGAGTTTGTTTGGGGGGATGCTGCCCGCGTTGTTGAAGGCGATGGCGACGGTGGGGGTGCTGAGGGGTGGTTTTGGGGTGGTGGGAGTGGGGGTGGTAGAGTGGCCGGTGGGGTCGTCCGGGGCGCTGGAGAGGCGCGCCGTGATGCTGATGGTGCTGCCGGGCGCGCTGTACGCGATGGCGTTTTTGAGGATGTTGTTGAATACTCGCGCGAGTTTGTCGGGGTCGCCGACGATGGTGAGGTCCTCGGGCGTGTCGAGTTGGAGCCGCTGTTGGCGCGTGGTGAGCAGGGGATAGAATTCTTCGGCCATCTGCGCGAGCATGTAGTAGAGGTCGATTTCGCGTTTCGCGAGGGTCATCGTGGGGAGACTGTAGCGCGCGATTTCGAAAAATTCGTCGATGAGTTGCTCGAGGCGGTGCGCTTTTTCGAGCGTGATGTGGACGTATTTTGCTTTTTGCTCGATGGGCATGTCGGGCGCTTCCTCGAGCAGGCTGAGGTAGCCGATGATTGAGGTGAGGGGCGTTTTGATGTCGTGCGCGAGGTACATGACGAGGTCGTTTTTGCGCTGCTCGGTGAGGCGCGCGTCCTCCTCGCGCTGTTCGAGGGTGCGTTTGAGCGTGTTGAGCTTGCGCTCCATGGAGGCCATTTCGGGGGAGAGCGTAATTTCTTTGTCCTCGCCTTGGACGAGCATGTTGAGGCCGTTGTCTATCTCGTCGAAGTAGCGGGTGAAGCGCGAGAGCAAGACGCGGCACAAGAGCAGAAAGCTGATGACTATCGCCACGAATATGATGATTTCCATGTTATTGCGGATGACGTATTGGTATATCTTCATCGCGTCTGAGCGCGTGAGGCTGAAGCTGCGCTCGAAGAAGTCGACGATTCGCTCGCCAACTTGGCCGTTGACCACCCAGTCAACGAGCAGGACGCAGGCAATTGACGCCAGCAGGGTGATGAGGATGTAGCGGTAGAGCTTCCGCTTGAGGTGGGTGTAGTTGGCGGAGCGGGGGATGCTTTGCGCTTCGGCGGCGGAGGTGGTGCTGGAGGGCGCGGCGTGGGCGGCGTGGGCAGGGCGAGCCTTGGGCTGCAATTCGCCGCGCTCGCCTCCCCGTATATCTCTGCCCTCTTTACTTCTCAATTTTGTAGCCAACCCCCCATACCGTCTTGATGTAGCGCGGATTGTCGCTTGTGTCGCTCATTTTTTCGCGCAGATGCCGGATGTGTACGGCGATGGTGTTGTTGCTTTTGCTGAAGTATTCGTCGCCCCAAATCCAATGAAAGAGCTGGTCGGAGCTGACCACGCTCCCTTTGTTTTCGCAGAGGATGCGCAGGATGGAAAACTCCGTGGGCGTGAGGGAAAGGGGCTTCTCGTTGAGGAAGCACTCGTGCGAATCTATGTCGATGATGAGGCCGGCGTGCGTGAGGACGCGCTCGGTTTGCCCCGGGCCTTGGCCCTGCCCTTGCGGCTGGCCTTGCGGGCGGCCTTGGCCTTGGCCTTGGTCCTGCGGCTGGCCCTGGCCCTGCGGTTGGCCCTGCCCCTGCCCCGCCGCGCCGGCGAACCGCTTGTAGCGCCGTAGTTGCGCCTTGACGCGCGCAACCAACTCCAGCGGGCGGAAGGGCTTCGTCATGTAGTCGTCCGCGCCAATCGCCAAGCCGGTGATTTTGTCCACCTCCGCGTCTTTTGCGGTCAGCATGATGATGGGATAGGTGTACCGCTCGCGTATCTTCTGGCAGATGACGAGCCCGCTCGTGCCGGGCAGCATGACATCCAGTATGGCAAGGTCGAGTTCAATCGTCGCGATGCGCTCCAGCGCGGCGGCGGCTGTGTAGCAGGTAAAAACCGTATAGCCCTCGTTATTCAGGTACAGTTCAACCAAATCGGCGATTTCGGGCTCGTCGTCTACGACAAGTATCCTCTCGCTTGCCACCATCGAACCTCCTTACCTGCCCCGCCTTCCCCGCGGCTTCTTTCAGGAAAGGGTAGGATAGCACGACCTCCTTCAGTCTGTCACGCCCAAGCGTCGTGCTTTACGGCTTTACGGTGCCACGTTTTTAAGGGATGTTCAGATGCCGTCCGCATAAAAACGAGTGGAGGTTGCGGCGCACGAGGGTGTTGTGCCCTGAGGCTCAGTTGGAGCGCCGCGTTTTTTCGATTCGGGTTGCAGCCGCAAGACTAGATTTCTCTCTGCGCCTGCGGCTCCGGTCGAAATGACAACCGTGTCCATACGCACTCGCAGGTCGTCATCGTGCGCACGATGGGAGCGGCGTGCTGGGTGTGGGCTGGGTGAGAGGGGGTTTGCGTGGGGGTGGGGGAACTGCTATTCTTGGCTACTTATGGAAGTACCGGATAAGGGAAAGAGGAAGACTGATGAGCAATGGG
>JAIRTN010000049.1 GCA_031254905.1 Coriobacteriales bacterium | reverse complement strand
ACCTCAGAGAGCGTAACCGAGGGACACCCGGACAAGATATGCGACCAGATTGCGGATACAATTCTCGACACGATTCTCATGCAGGAGGCCGAACTTGCCGATGCGGGCTATGTTGCGCCCGACGGAACGCAGGCCGACGTCAATCAGGTACGCGTTGCCTGCGAGGCTCTCGTCACCAAAGGCCTCGTCATGCTCGCCGGCGAGATTCGCACACAGGCCTATGTCGACATTGAGCGGGTTGCCCGCGAGGTAATCGAAAACATTGGCTACGCCGACCCCGAAAGCGGCTTTCACGCAAAATCGGTGGGCATCATTAACGCCATACGCGAGCAAAGTATCGATATAGCAAAAGGCGTCGATACCTCCTTTGAGGTACAGCACAACATCAACACCCAAGACCCCTATGAGGTCATCGGAGCCGGCGACCAAGGCATGATGTTCGGCTTTGCCTGCAACGAAACCCCTCCCCTCATGCCCATGCCCATCTTCTTGGCCCATCGCCTCTCCGAGCGCCTCACGGAGGTGCGCAAGCAGGGCATTCTCCCCTATCTGCGCCCCGACGGCAAGACACAGGTAAGCGTGCGCTACGAAAATGAGCGCCCCGTCGCCGTGGAAAAGGTGCTTATCTCCACCCAGCATGCCGCCGACGTGGACGTTGAGGGGATGCTTAAAACCGACCTCATCGAGCAGGTCATCACGCCCGTCCTTGAGCGCTGGCAGGTGCCGTGGAACCGCGATGAAATCTACGTCAACCCAACAGGGCGCTTTGTCATCGGCGGGCCAACCGGCGATACCGGCGTTACCGGACGCAAGATTATCGTCGATACCTATGGCGGCAGGGGTCGCCACGGAGGCGGTTGCTTCAGCGGCAAGGACGCGACAAAGGTCGACCGGTCGGCTGCCTACGCCGCACGCTGGGTCGCCAAGAACATCGTTGCGGCCGGCCTCGCCGAGCGCTGCGAAATACAAGTTGCCTACGGCATCGGCATGGCAAAACCGCTTTCTCTCATGGTTGATACCTTTGGAACCGGCACAGCCGACGAAGCGGCCATCGCCCAAGCCGTACGCGAGGTCTTTGACTTGCGCCCCGGCGCCATCATCGACGCGCTCGACCTCAGACGCCCCATCTTCCGCTTCACCTCAAACTATGGTCATTTTGGTCGGGAGCGGGACGAGTTTGCCTGGGAGCGTACCAACCGCGTCGAAGCCCTGCAAAAAGCCCTCGCCCGCCTCACATAGGCACCACCCACCTCACATAAGCACCGCCCGCCTCACATAGGCACCACCCAACTCTCACCCGCTCCTCTCCGCTCCCCTGTCATTCGGAGAGATTCCGCAAAATTGTGCGCGTTGAATGTCGTTTCTTCGCCGAAATCTGAGACAATGGTACCGAGTGGTGGCTTGCCTGTCTTTCGGCTTTGAATTTCACAAGGGTGATAGTGTGTTCAGGAAAATCCGGCAACTGTTCCATGCCTATGTTCTCAGTCCTCGCATGCCCCTGAGGGGCAGGCTTTTTAACATGACCATCATCATGTGTCTCGGCGGCGCCATATTCGGCCATATCTCAACCATGCTCCAAGCTTCCTCGCCCATCTCCGTCATCTCAACCGGCATTCTGGTTCTCCTCCTCATCGCCCTGCTCATCTTGTGCAACTGGAAACGCGCCTACAAGGTCGGGGCCCTTATCACCATAATCACGACCTGCTTCATCGCCTTCCCCTTCATCTTCTTCTCGGGGGGCGGCATGCACAGCGGCATGGTTGCCTACTTCATCCTCGGCGTGGTCATGATTGCCGTCTTGCTTGAGGGCAAAAGCTATTTCATGATGCTGGCGCTCTATCTCGTCAGTTGCCTCGTCTGCTACACACTCGACTACTTCTTCCCCAGCATGGTTACGCCCATCGCAAACGAATTCCTCGTCTACGCCGACATCTGCACCTCCTTCGTCGGCGCGAGCGTCCTTATCTCACTCGTCTTAAAATTCCAAGACCGCGAAACCACGCGGGCAAGACGCGACGCGGAAATCGAACTGATGCGCGCCGAGGAGGCGTCCCGCGCCAAGGGGAATTTCCTCTCGAACATGAGCCACGAGATACGTACGCCCATGAACGCTGTCATCGGCATGGCAACCATCGGACAAAGGGCAAAGAATATTGCGGAGAAGGACCGCTATTTTGGGCAGATTGGCGACGCCTCGAACCACCTGTTGGGAATCATCAACGACATCCTCGACATGTCGAAAATCGAGGCGAACAAGCTGACGCTGGTCGCGGTTCCCTTTGAGGTGCGCAAGGTCATCGGCATGGTGGCCAACGTCATCGGGTTTCGGGCTGCCGAGGCCAATCAGCACATCGAACTTTCCATCGATGAGCAGCTGCCCACCATGCTCATCGGCGACGACCAGCGGCTTGCCCAAGTGATGACCAACCTCTTGGCCAACGCCGTCAAATTCTCTCCCGAGGGCGCGAGCATCATCCTCGACGTACTCTTAGTGAGGGAGAGCAGCACGACATGCACCGTACGCGTTGACGTAAAGGATAACGGCATCGGCATCAGCGAGGAGCAGAAATCGCGGCTGTTCCGCTCCTTTGAGCAGGCCGAAGCGGGTATTTCCCGCGCCTACGGAGGCACGGGCTTAGGCCTTGCCATATCCAAACGCATCATTGAGACAATGGGCGGCACCATCTGGCTCGAGTCGGAGTTGGGAAAGGGCTCGACCTTCTCCTTCCAAGTCGAACTGAAGCGCGCTGATGAACAAAGCGCGGGCGAGGCGGCGGACACCGGAGCAAAGGGCCTTGAGAGCAGCGGGCGTAGCGCCGGCGGTGCTGCGATAGCTGAGGGGAGCATCGACGTGGAAAACGTCGATTTCTCATCCCACTCTATCCTTCTTGTTGAGGACATCGAAGTCAACCGCACGATTGTCAAGGCTCTGCTGGAACCAACCAATATCACCATCGACGAGGCGGCCAACGGCCTTGAGGCGCTGAGGATATTTGAGGGCGACCCCGCGCGTTACGATTTGATTCTCATGGATGTTCAGATGCCGGAGATGGACGGGTATACGGCCACGCGGCGGATTCGCGCGCTGGAATTGCCGCAGGGACGGGCCATACCCATCATCGCGATGACGGCGAACGTGTTTCGTGAGGATGTTGAGCAGGCGCTGCAGGCCGGCATGAACGCCCACATCGGCAAGCCCATCGATTTGAACAGACTGCTGAGCCTTTTGGCGGCTCACCTTGGGGTTGAACTTGCGCCCGCCAAGGCTGAAGTTGAACCCGAAGCCGAGGCCGAACCCGAGCCCACTTCAAACCCTTAGGGAAGCGCCGATTAATTGCTTGTATGCCAGATTGCGAGTCATTTTGCCACAGGTGTGTTTCGACGCTTTGTGGGACTAGCTGGGCTAATGCCGCAAAGTGACGAGACGCAGCTGTGGCAAAATGGCCGGAAGATGGCGTGGAATGAATTAATCGGCGCTTCCTTAGAACTCAGCGCAGGCGCAGACCAACCTCGGTAAGCTGACGCGTCGACACCCCGGCAGGAGCCCCGGTTAAGGGGTCCGCCCCGCTTGAAGTTTTGGGGAAGGCAATCACGTCGCGTATGGAGGTAAAGCCGCCGAGCAGCATGACGAGGCGGTCGAGGCCAAGCGCGATGCCTCCGTGGGGCGGCGCGCCAAAACTGAGGGCCTCAAGCAGAAAACCAAACTGCGCCCGCGCCTCCTCCTCAGAAAACCCGAGCGCGCGCAGCACCCTCAGTTGAAGTTCGGGGTCGTGGATGCGCAGGGTTCCGCCGCCGATTTCGTAGCCGTTCATAACGAGGTCGTAGGAATAGCTGCCGCAGGAAAGCGGACTGGTTTCGAGAAGGGCGATGTCCTCGTCCTTTATGCGGGTGAAGGGGTGGTGGTTCGCGACGCAGCGCTTCTCGTCCTCGTCGTAGCGAAACATGGGAAAGTCAACGACCCAAAGCAGGCTGTGCCCCTCGCGTTTGACCCCGAGCAGGTCGGCGAGATACAGTCGCACTGCCGAAAGCGCCGCGCTAACGGTCTCAAAGTCCCCGGCGCCAAAGACGATGAGGTCGCCGGGCTGCGCGTCGAGCGCCTCTTTAAGAGCGGAAAATTCTTCTGCGGAGAAGAACTTAACGATGGGCGATTTCGCCTCGCCCTCATCCGTAAACGCAATCCACGCCATGCCCTTGGCGCCATGGGCAGTCGCAACCGCCCCGATTTTATCGATTTCGCCGCGGCTTGTGCCACCCGCGCCCTTGGCGTTGATTGCCTTAACCACGCCACCGGCCGCAACCGCTGAGGCAAAGACCTGAAACCCGCTTGCGGCAACCACCGACGAAACATCGACAAGTTCAAGGCCGAAGCGCGTGTCGGGCCGGTCGTTGCCGAAGCGCCCCATCGCCTCCTTGTAACACATGCGTGGCAGGGGGAAGGGGTGCTCAACACCCGCGGCTGCCAGCACCTCTGCCATGACGTCCTCCATGAGGGAAATGACATCATCGGGACCGATGAAACTCATCTCGACATCTAGCTGCGTGAACTCGGGCTGGCGGTCGGCACGTAAATCCTCGTCGCGAAAACAGCGGGCAATCTGGTAGTAGCGCTCGATGCCGCCAACCATCAGCAATTGCTTGAAAAGCTGCGGGCTCTGCGGCAGGGCGTAGAAGTTTCCTTGGCTTACGCGCGAAGGGACAAGGAAGTCGCGGGCACCCTCGGGGGTCGAGCGGCCGAGGATGGGAGTTTCCACTTCGATGAAGCCGCGCGCGTTGAGCGCGCTGTGCATGGCCGCCGTCACCATGCCACGCAGCCTGAGGGCGGCGAGCACTTCGGGGCGACGGATGTCGAGGTAACGCCAGCGCAGACGCGTGAGTTCGTCGGTCTCGATGCCGTCCTCGATGGCAAAGGGAGGGGTCCGTGCGGAATTGAGTATCTCCACATGCGAGAGTAAGACCTCAACCTCGCCGGTGGGCATGGAGGGGTTTGCCGTACCCTCCGGACGCGCGCGTACCACGCCGTCTGCGAGGATGACCCACTCGGGGCGCATACGCTCGCCGAGGGCAAAGCCCTCGTCGATGACCTCCGGGTCAAAGACAAGCTGCGTGATGCCGGCGCGGTCGCGCAAATCCACAAAGATGAGACCCCCGTGGTCGCGGCGATGATTGACCCAACCGGTAAGCGTTACCTTCTCACCGATATTGGCTGCCCTTAGCTGGCCGCAGGTATGGCTGTGCATGCTGTGGCTGTTGAGAGCATCAGCCGGGGGCGTTGTCGCGGGAGTGGCTGGAGGGTTGGTCGTATGGTCGGTTTTGTAGTCTGTCATGCTTATAAATCGCCTTCCTGTGCTGGTAGTATTCGTGAGAGGCCGCCGGTGCTATCGCCATCGCTGCCGCTGCCTTCACTCTGCGACGCGAGCACATCCCGCATCACGCGTTCGTATACAACATCGACAATGGTCTCGAGCGAGACAGTCGCTTCCTCGTGGCTATCCATGGCGCGCAAGGTGACGGAGCCGCGCAAAAGCTCATCGGGTCCGACGACAATCACTTGGCTCACCCCAAGCTTGTCCGCCTGCTTAAACTGCGACTTCAATGAGCGCCCTTGATGGTCAAGTTCTGTCGCAACGCCCGCGTCACGCAGACGCTGGGCGAGAGAAAAGGCCGCCGAGCGCACTTTCGCGTCAACCGCCGCAACATAAATCGCTGGCTTCGGACTACAGTCCACGGCGCCGCCCACAGCCTCCAGCACAAGCTGGATGCGCTCAAGGCCCACCGCAAAGCCAAGACCGGGGACAGGCCTGCCGCCAAACTCCTCGATAAGGGCGTCATAGCGCCCGCCGCCGCCAATGGCGTTCTGCGAGCCAAGGCCCGCGTCAACCTGCACCTCAAAAACGGTGCGCGTATAGTAGTCGAGGCCGCGCACGAGGCGCGGATTCTCCTCATAGGCCATGCCCTCAGCGTCGAGCAGGGCCTTGACCTCCACATAATGGGTGGCACACTCGCCACACAGCAAATCGACAAGGCGCGGTGCCTGCTCCATGACGGTTTGGCAGGCGGGATTCTTGCAGTCAAAGGCGCGCAGAGGATTGGTGTCTGCGCGACGCACGCACTCGGGACACAGCGCCTCGCTATGAGCGATGATATGCTCGCGAATCTTCTCGCGGTAGGCAGGACGGCAGGTGCCATCCCCCATCGAGTTGAGGTAGAGGCGCATGGCGTCGCGCGGGATGCCGCAGCCCTCAAAGAAGCGCATGAGCATGATGATGACCTCGGCATCGGCCGAAGGCTCCGCGGCACCAAGACACTCGGCTCCTATCTGGTGAAATTCGCGCAGACGCCCCATCTGCGGACGCTCCGCACGAAACATCGAGCCTTTGTACCAGAGTTTTGTTGTCGCGCCCTCGGGCGGCACAAGGTTGTGCTGCACCACGGCTCGCGCGACGCCAGCCGTCTGCTCCGGTCGCAGGGCAAGCATCTCGTCAATTTTGAGCGCGGTACCCTCTGCCATCTTTGCGAGCGCGGCAGGTGAGAATACCCTGAACATCTCCTTGCCCACCACGTCAGTCGCCTCGCCAATACCACGAACAAATACGTCGAGTTGCTCAAAGGTAGGTGTCTCGATGAGCGCGTAGCCATAGCGGCTGAACACCGAATGAGCTATTCGCTGCAAACGGTCAAACGCGTGCGCCTGCCGCGGAAGCAGGACCGTGGTACCTCGTGGTGCCGGAAATGGCATAATTCTCCTTCGTGCCTCGATAAGTAACTGGAGTATTGTACCGCAAGCAACCCCTCGGTACGGGACGAGAACGAGCGAAAGCCACCCGTCCTTCTCCCCATTTATACCTCTATATACTACTGCCGGCGGGAAGTGTCTCCGTCGGCAGTAGTAAGGTATGTTTGAGTTTGGCAAGAGAGGGTGCTAGCCGCGCACTTCCATGGACTGTTGAGCAACTTGCTGGGCGGGCTGCGACGCGACGGCTCCAACAGCAGGCTGCTGCACAGGTTGCGACGCAACGGCTCCGGCAGCGGGCTGCTGCGCGGGTTGCGACACGACGGCTCCGGCAGCGGGCTGCTGCGCGGGCTCAACATTCCGACGGTCGCCTCCGCTGCGACGCTCACCGCT
>JAIRTN010000046.1 GCA_031254905.1 Coriobacteriales bacterium | reverse complement strand
AGCCCCGTCAGCACGCTGCCCGGTCCGGCCTCGATGAAGACGCGTGCGCCATCGGCGTACATCGCCTCTACCTCGTCGGTAAAACGCACGGGGCTTACGACATGCTCCGCAAGGCGCTTTTTGATAGCCGCGGGTGTTTGAGGATAGGGTTGAGCGGTCGTGTTCGACCAGAGCGGCAGGTGAGGCTCACGGAAATCGACGTTTTCGAGTGCTTTTGCAAAGTAGGCTTCGGCACTGGCCAGAAGCGGACTGTGGAAGGCACAGGCTACGTTCAATTCGGTAAAGCCAGCTTCGGCCTCCTTCAACCGGGCGCAGAAGGCTTCGATGGCCTTGCTCGCGCCTGCCACCACGGTCTGTTGGGGGGCGTTGAGGTTTACGGCCCAAACTTCGCTCTCGTCCTCAAGCAGGGCCGCCAAAGTCTCATAGTCGGTGCTGACGGCAACCATACGGCCGGGGTCGTCGCCTACGGCATCGAGGACGGATTGTGCCCGCTGACGGCTCAAGTCCAATAGGTCATCGGCAGCAAGCGCTCCCGCAAAGCAGAGGGCGGGCAACTCGCCGTAGCTGTGGCCGCAGAGCATGTCCGCCTCAACGCCAAAGTCGCGCAGCAACTCGGCTATCCCCAAATCAACGAGGCCGAGGAGGGGCTGGGCGTTGAGGGTGTCGGTGATGGCGGTGCGCTGCGCCTTTTTCTCCTCAGGAGTAACTGCCGCAGGCGGAAAGAGTATCCGCTCGTATTCGGGGTGAGCATCGAGCAGGCGACGCATCCGTGGGAACAAGGCAAAGAGGTCGGCGGCCATGTCCACGCGCTGGCTTCCCTGACCGGGAAACAGAAAGGCTACCTTGCCGTCCAGCGCCTCAAGCGCAAAGACGTCGTTGTCCTTTCGCTCGCTGAGCAGCGCGTCGATGCGCGCGAGCAGCCCGGCGACGGTGTCAGCAACGACGCTGTATTGGATGGGCGAAGCCGCGTCGTAGCGGGCCAAGCTATAGGCGAGGTCGCACAGGGAAAAGCGGTTGTCAGCGCCGCAGAGGGCGACGATTCTTTCCATAAGCGCGCGCGCCTCAGCAGGCGTTTCGCCGCGAAAGATGACAAGTTCAGAAGGCCATAACAATAGAAACCCTGCTTCCCAAGGTATCCTCTGAATGTACGCTGTACCAGCCTCCCCAAAGGCCGACGGTATCCGGTAATCCCCTTCAATCGATGAGGCTATTATAGCAATTTGCTGAGCGTTTCATGCCTGAATTTTTTGTGTGTTTTTAGGCGAGGAGTTCGCGGGCCTTGTCTTCTATCAGGTCATAGCGGAAGTTCGTCAGTTGTTCTCTGAGCGTACTCACCAGTTGCGAATCCGAGCGGTAGCGCCACGCGTCCATGTCCTTGATGGTCTGCTCCATGGCAATCACGTCGAAACTTGTCGTCGCGTCGAGCAGTCTGCGCGCAAGTTCTCTGTCCGGCGCGTCGAGTAAGGGGCGCTGGTCGGTGTCGGCATTCTCGCTTTGTTCGACCTTCTCTATGAGGTCTTGGAGCCGGGCTAACAGTTCCTCCGCATGCACGATAACCGTGGGATTCTCGCGCTGGACGGTTTCCCAATCGGAGGCTTTTGAGGCCATTTCGAGAGTCTTTGCCTCGTCGCCTAGCGCGATTGCGCTGATGCCATAACAACTGCCCTTAAGGCCGTGTATGCGCACCGCATAGTCGTTGAGGGTGTCCTGCGTCACTTCGGCAAGTTCGACGAGGGAGGCGGGGGTATTCTTGATGAAGGATCTTATGATGCGGAGGTATATCGAAGGCTGGTTTCCGAAGCGGGCAAGACCATCCGCATAGTCAACACCTTCGATGGGGTTGTCATCGAGAATCTTTTGAATCTGTTCGTTCGTTGCGCTCATGTTCAAAGCTCCTGTTTCGATACCGCCGTCGTACTCAGGCGGGTACGCGCTGAGAATCACGCTCAATAGCAGGCAAAAGCACCGGCGTCGGCACCTGCTCGGTGTCGCGATTCAATAGCACTATCTGTATGAACTCATCCTCATGACGCTTTACAATCTCAGTGAGATAGGGGTCGAAATGCTTTCCGGCGTCGGCATAGATAAGCTGGAAGGCTTCTCGAGGAGTCCAAGCTCGCTTGTACGGCCTTGAGGAAGTCAGCGCGTCGAACACATCCGCCACAGCGGAGATTCGAGCGCTCAAGGGAATTTTATCACCCTTGATGCCGTTAGGATAGCCAGAACCGTCCCATTTCTCGTGATGTCCATAGACAATCTCAAAAGCAATTCTGAGAAGGGAATCCTCACCCATCTTTTCTATGGCTTGGCTCAGCATCTTTGAGCCGTGGATGGGATGGGTTTTGATGATGGCAAATTCCTCCTCCGTGAGTTTGCCGGGCTTGAGGAGGACGTTATCGGGCATGGCAAGTTTGCCGAGGTCATGCAGCTTCACGGCATCGACTATGTCGCGGCCGTACTGCTCGGAAACCATATAGCCCTCATGGGGATTTTCGATGATGTCCTTAACAAGTACCTCGGTGAAAAGGGAGACACGCTCGATGTGCTCACCCGTCTCGTGATCCCGCATGTCTGAGGCCTTCGCGAGCAGATCGAGCGTTATCTTGTCGCGCTGCTCAAGTTTCTGGTTGACCATGCGCAGTTCCTCGGTTCTCGTTTCGACGAGTTCCTCAAGGCGATGGCGATGGCGGTAAAGTTCGAGTTGGAGTCGGACGCGGGTTAAGAGCGAGCCCGGCTTAAAGGGTTTGAGTAGGTAGTCCATCGCGCCGATTTCCAGTGCACGAACCTCGTCCTCGCTGTCGACCGAGCCGGTCAGGAAGATGACGGGGATGCTTTGCGTCGAGGGGTTTCCCTGCAGTACCTGCAGTACCTCAAGGCCGGTCATATTGGGCATATTGTGGTCGAGGAGTATGAGGTCGACGTCATTGTCTTCGAGATAGGAAAGCGCCGCTTCTCCTGAGGTAAAGGGGCGTACCGTGTAGTCCCGCTTGAGAACCTCAAGAACGGCGTTCAGAATAATCGGGTCGTCATCGACCGTGAGAACCACAGACCTATCCGTGCCACCTGTCATGGAAACGTTCTGTCCTTTCAGTGTGGTAGTTCTCAATACATCTTGCAAAAATGGAGGCAACTCCATGATATCCGAAACAGCAGTATACGGCGAATCGCGAATTTTGAATAGCGCTAACGCCTACCATTCATCCGGATGAACGGTACTTGCTTCTTCGCCGCGCTTATAGAGGCAGCCATTCGCCGTTGAGCATAAGGGGAAGTTCGGTGCCGTCCTTCTTGATACCGACGACGCTGAGGTCGGCGGTTCCTATCATGAAATCAACGTGGGTCGAACTCTTGTTTACGCCCGCAGCCTTGAGTTCGTCTTCTCCCATTTGCTGGCCACCCTCAAGGCAGTCGGGGAAACCTTGGCCAACCGCGAGGTGGCAAGAAGCGTTCTCATCGTAGAGCGTGTTGAAAAACAGGATGCCGCTTTCTCGTATAGGTGAGGTCCAAGGGACAAGGGCGCACTCACCGAGGCGCGCGGCGTCATCATCCACGGCAAAGATGCCTTCGAGTACCTCTTGCCCGACGCGAGCGGTATAGTCGCACACGCGTCCGTCTTTGAAGCGCAGCGAGAAGTCCTCGATGATGCTTCCGTTATGCACGAGCGGCATGCTGGAGTAGACGATGCCCTCGGCGCGCAGGCGGTCGGGTGTGGTGAATATCTCCTCGGTGGGCATATTGGGGAAGAACTCAGTCCCGTCGACGGTGACATCGCCGCCGCCCTGCCAGATGCCGGCGCTGTTGAGGCCGACGAGGAGGTCGGTGCCAAGGCCGTTGCGGTAGCGCAGGGCGTCGAAGCGCTGTGCGTTGAGCCATGCCTTGCGCTCGCTGAAGCTCATCCGGTGTTTGCGCCACGCGGCGACGGGGTCAGGCTCGTTGACACGTGTTGTGGCGAAGATGGCCTCCCAGAGCGCCGCGAGGGCTTCCTCGGGCGAGAGTGTGGGAAAGACCTGCTGTGCCCAAGCGGGTGCGGCCGCGCCGGCGATGCACCAGACGATGCGCCCTTGGTCTATACCGTTGTAGAAGTCCTTGCAGGCCTCGTGGGAGGCGCGTGCGTTGGCGACGAGTTTGCGCTGGTCGATGCCCGTCAAGGCGAGGGGATTCTCGCTGATGACGCTCAGCATGGCGGCACCATTCTGCGCCATCGAGTTGTTGAGCAGCGCCTGCCATTCCGGGAACTGCTCAAAGACATCGAGCCCGCAGTTCTCGTAGTGTAGGCGCGCGATGCGCTCATCACCAAAGCGTACCGTCACACGGCGGGCGCCTTGGCGGTAGGCCTCCTCGGTAAGTAGGCGCGCGAACTCTACGCAGTCCGTGGAAATCGAGAGCAGAAGTTCTTGCCCCGGTTGGAGATTGCACCCCGCGCTGATGACGAGGTGGGCGTAGCTTTTGAGTTTTGTGGTAAATTCGGTCTGTTCCATGTTTTGTTCCTAGCGTTCGTTTTCCTCAGGGTTTGTGTCCTGTGTTTCATCAGGTGTTTCGCTGTGTTGCGCGGCCTTGAGGCGGCGTCGAGATGGGGGAGATGAGAGCCGCTTGAAACTCTGCGTGCGATGAATCAGCAGCGCTCCTATCGCGAAAGGCATCCAGAATACCACGCCGCGATAGGCAAGGGCAATGGCCGTCGCCATGGTGGCGTTGATGCGTGATGCCGTAAGGGCGACGACAATCATGGCCTCGACAACGCCTACTCCCTGCGGGGTTATCGCGACCCATGAGAACAGCGTGGCGACAACGTAGCCGCCGACGAGCACCGGCAAGACGTTCAGGCCAAAGGCGATGCCTATCAGGCAGAAGCAGGCCAACTCAAAGGTGCTCGCAAGGACGGAGAAGGCAAAGACCACGCAGGCCTGACGGGGATTCTCGCGTATCTTACCGCCCGCCTCAGCAAAGGAGTCGACGACCTGCTGTACCCATGGTTCAAGTTCCTTCCCCTTGCGAAAACGTCGGGAGAGGCGGTTTACGAGGCGCTCGATGGGGGAGAGAAGGTTCGCGAGGATGTCGGGGTTTCGGTAGCCGAGGTACATGATTGTCACCATGACCCCCACGAGGAATATCATCACCATGCCGAGGAGGAACCAGACGGGCGAAAGCTGGCCCGCCATCTGCAAGACGGCAAAGCCGACGAGCATGATGACGAGAAACCCGGTGATGACCGATATCTGCATGAGGAGGACGGCGCTGGTCGCGCGCCCGGTGGGGATATTACGCTTGCGTGCCGAATCGATGACCAGCATGACACCGGCGGTGTTGAAGGAGGGCGCAATGACGTTCATAAAGTAAGAGCCGAAGACAAGGGGGAGCATTTCCCGGGAGCGCACGTTCTTCTCCCCAACTATCCTGAAGGCTGCGGCATAGGCATAGGCTTGGCTCACGTATTTGCCAAACTGCGCGAGTATTGCAAAGACGAGGGGAACGAAGTCCCCGCCCTCCATGGTGGTGATGAGCTCTTTTAGCTGGTCGCCTCGCAGCCAGACGACAGCGAGCGCTATGACCATCAGCACACCTATGAGGAGTATGCGGATGCTGCCTCGCTGCATGTCGGCGCGCTCCCTTCTGGGCTTTTGTGTGCTGGGATGGAGAGGCTCAATTCGCGATGAGAGGGGCCGGGCGTCCGGCCCCTCGTGGACTGTTTAGGGTTGGGCTTAGGGCAGGTTGATGGGGAGTTCGTCTGTGACGATGCCCTTGCCCGTGCCGTCTGTGCCCGTGTAGATTTTGAGGAGGCTTTCATCGTAACTCATGAAGAATGCCATTTGTGCTGTTTCGCCGGCGTCTTTGTCGTAGGAACTTACGCCTTGGATGTGGAAATTGCTTATGCCGTCGGCGTTAATCCACTCTATCATCTTGTCATAGGCGCCTTGGGCAAGCTCCCGTTTGCGCTCGCTTGAAAGCGCGTTCCATTCTTCGGGGCTGTGCTTGAACACCACTTGGAAATTCGTCATTTCGATGGCGTTGGCCACGGTCTGTTGGGTGGTATTGACCTTGACGATTTCTAGCGGAACCAATTCCGCCTCGCGGGGGTTGAGGTTTTCGTCGGCGGGAGGAGTATCGGTTCCCTCATTTCCGCAGGCGACAAGTGTGCCCGCGAGAGCGAACAGTGTCAGTGCGGTAAGCAGGAGTACGAGGATTTTTTTGCGCATGGATGTCCTCTCGTCTTATTTATTGGGAGCCGCGACGGCTACTTCTTCTTGCCATTGGCCGCTGCCGTCGGGTGAGATGAGCACTACGCGCCTCTCGATGTCATACGCGAATATGGGGGTTCCGCTTGCGTCAACTCCCATAATCGAATAGTTGAACACGTTGCCCTCGGCGATTTTCTCCTGTGCCGCATCGAAGCCTGCCCGTGCGATTCTCGCGCGCTCAGACGCAGAGATTTGCGTCCAATCGACGGTGTCCTTCAACCATACCGTATAGATTTTTATGGTTGCCCCATCATCGCTGCCGGGTACGAATGTCGTATTCTCACTGACGGTGATTCTCTCGATGTCATTAGCGCCACCGCATGCGGTGAGCAGGCCAAGCATCGAAAGGGACAGTACCGCGGCAAGGGCTAGTGCAATGATTTTCTTCATACGTTCATCTCCCTAATCAAACAGGACATTCCTGCAACATCCTCGAAATCGCCCACACGAAAATAACGGGACGGCTTCTATTCTATCAAATAATTCCGAGAAACTCCCGAAAGTCTCTCGATGATTATGCGTGATTACGCGTTTGCCTAGGTGTTTGCCTCCCGTTTGCTTATCGTTTACTTACGCGTTTGCCGATTGTTCGCTGGTATCAACTGCCAAGGTTGCCGAAGAATTCCATGATGGAGCCTATGTCGATGAGGTCTAAGCTGACGAGGAGGCCGACGAAGAATACCTGAATGATGAGGATGACGAAGACAATCAGGATGAAGACGGGGCTGCCTATCCGCTCGCGCTCCTCGTAGTCGTCGTCCTCATAGTAGTAGTCCTCGTCGTCGGCGATTTCGAGGGCGGGGTCGGGGGTTAGCGTTCCCTGCGATTGGAAGGTTGTTGTTTCTGTTTCGCTCGCCGCAACGGACGCGACGGATGCGACGGGCGTAATAGGTATGGCCGCGACGGGTATGGTGGCCGCGACGGGTGCAACGGGGGCGACCTCGATGGGTTCTGAGGACAGGGGCGGTGTGGGCGATACGAAGGATGCCGAGGACGGGGAGGCCATGAACGACGCCGCGTCTGAGGGGGCTTCCTCCGGGGTGGTGTCGATGACGATGACGGGAATGGGGTCGGAGGGCACGTTGGGGTAGTAGGCGCGGCTAGGTTCGGTGACGCGCTCGGTGGCAGGCTCCCCGCCGCGCATCTTGCCGAGCTTCTCGGAGAGCGTCGGCATGGCATCGGGGGAGGCGCCGTAAGCCGCTTGGGACGTTGGCGGGGTGTCGTAGGTGGCACCGTAAGGCGCTTGAGGCCTTGGCGTTTGCTGTGGAATTGAGGTGGCCTGAGGGCCTGTGGCCGAAAACGGCGCGGTGAGAGGAGGTGTGGCGATAGAGGGCGTTGCGGCGGCGGTGGGGATGGGGGAGGCTGCAGGGATG
>JAIRTN010000040.1 GCA_031254905.1 Coriobacteriales bacterium | reverse complement strand
CGGATATTATCGAGGGTCTGAGAGGCAACCTGCCCGAGCGATTCGCCCGTAACCAGCGCCTTTGCGCCAAAACGCCGGGCAACGCGATTGGCAACGGAAAACATGAGGCGGCGATAGAATATCACCCGCAACTCAGGGGGCACCACATCCGCAATCGCGCGCTGGTAGCTGCCGAAGGCAACAACGCAAAGACGCTCGATTCCGCCAAGGGGGCCTAAGGTGCCGATGAGTTCCCTCACCAGATGCTCAGAGGTATCGCTTGTCTCGGGCTTTCCGGAGAAATGCAGGGCGGTAACGGTGGCGCCGCGTTTCATCATGCGCCAAGCAGCCACCGGGGAATCCATGCCCGCGGAGAGCAGGCAAACAACGCCGCCCGCCGTACCAACCGGCAAGCCGCCCACGCCTTTAACTGTATGCGCGTAGACGAAGGCCGAACCCTCAATCATTTCGACATGAAGACGGGCATCGGGCTCTCGCATCCTCACCTGTTTTTGGGGGAGTTTTTCGCAGAGCCACGCCCCAATTTGCTGGTTAAGGCTCATGCTGTCGATGGGAAAGTTCGTGTTCGCACGCCGCGCGTCGACCTTAAAACTTTCATAGGGTTCGCAACGCTCAAGAATCCACAGAGCCGCCGCGCAAACTTCCTCAAGGCTTTGAGCCATCCTCACACCACAGGAGACACGGGCAATACCCGGTAGCACCGCAACCAAGTCGGCAACCGCAAGGGCATCCTCCCAGCTTTCGATTGAAATCAAAAGTCTTCCGGAGATTCGGGAGACTCGCGAGCCAAAACGACCCGAAATTCTCCCCATTATATTTGTCTTTAGCCTGCGTTCAAAGTTTGAGCGGTTCCTACCTTTGAGGCCAAGCTCGTGGTAGTGGACCAAGCAGATGAAGCGGGATGGCGCTGGGGCCTCCGGCGAAAACCCAGAAGGCGATGGCTCAGCGGGATTCATCGCTTCCGAATTGCTGCGGGTCGAAGCTGACCTCGTTGCGGTAGACTTCCTCCATGGCCAGCGAGAGCGGCTTGCGGCCGGCTAATTGCGCGATTTGCGTGGCGGATTGCAGGGCGATGGCCCGGTCGCGTTGGCCGCGCATCATGTCGTTGATGTCGCGCGCGCGCTCTGACGCGATGGAGCATAGCAGGTACTTGTCGTTGTTCGACTTTTCTAAGAGTTCGTCGATGGGTGGTTGCATTAAAGACATGGTGGTTCCTCGTTTCAGTGTGGTTAGGTGCTTCTCGGCTAAGCCTCGGGCGCGATATGCTGGTACAATTCTTCCGCGGCAGTCTCCCGGTGCTCGTTGACGATGAGCGCGTGGTACTTGTCGCGATATTCCATTTCCTCAAGCGCATCGGCCATCCTGCGGCGCAGGGAGGTTTCAGTTTCGGTTCCGCGTGCCCTCAGGCGTTGCTCAAGTATCTCAAGCGACGGCGGCGCGATATAGATGAGAATGGCCTGTGGCAGCTTTTTCTGCACCTGAAGCGCGCCCTGCGGGTCGATTTCCAGAATCACGTTCATTCCTTCGGCGAGCCGCCAGTCGACCTCTTTGCGAATGGTTCCATAACGCTCGCCGTGGACGGTAGCCCATTCGAGCAAACCGTCCACGGCAATGAGTTCATCGAATTCCTCGTTGCTGAGGAAGAAGTACTGCACCCCGTCCGTCTCGTTTTCGCGGGGGGCACGAGTCGTAGCAGAGATGGAAAGCCAAGTCGCGTCGAGCCTCGGTAATACCAAAGACAGCAACGTCCCCTTGCCGGCTCCTGAGGGTCCGGAAACAACATAGAGGTTTCCGGTCATGGAAGCCTATCCCAAACGCTCGAGAAGTGCCGCCTTCTGCTTCTCGCCCAAGCCCTTGACACGACGAGTGTCAGAGATGTCGAGGTCCGTAAGCAGCTTGGCCGCCTTCGCTTTGCCGTATCCGGGCAACGACTCGATGAGGGTGATAACCTTAATCTTGTCGACGACAGGGTCACCGGCCTGAGCAAGAACATCAGCAAACGAGAGTTCGCCGCTCTTGACTTTGGCCCTGAGCGCAGCGCGCGCGCTCCGTGCGGCAGCCGCTTTCTTCAGTGCTTCCTTGCGTTCTTCGTCTGACAGTCGTGGCAAATCCATGCTAACTCCTTCTATCTGGGATAATGACGCATTTGATTGTAAAGTTCCTCCCCCGTTTTGGCAAGGGGAAATACGGTGGTACACCCTCAAAACATCAAAGATAGCTGCGCAGACAGGCTATTATGGCGCCCAAAAATAAAATTTACGCGTGGGTTGCAAAGTTGAATTGCGGGATACCTGCCCTGAGATTGCTGTGGTGGGCCCTGCAGGATTCGAACCTGCAACCAAGGGATTATGAGTCCCCTGCTCCACCGTTGAGCTAAGGGCCCAGCCGTCGCGTCAAGCCGAAGTTCAAACCAAGCGTTGTAGCCAGTCTGAATCTGCGGTTGTGCAAGTGTACTACATAATGCCAAATCGTACTATAGCGCATATCGTGAGGTGCGGCTATGGGCGGCCGTTTAGCGCTACCTGCGGGCGCTCGCGGGGCGCGGCGGGGAGCGCCCGCGGGGCTGCGGATGCCCCGCAGGCGCAAAACCTCACTCAGGAATTGTCGGAGCCCAAGGTAACTTCAACAGTCATTTGCTTCCCGTCACGCACTATCCCCAAGGTAACGGTGTCCCCCACAAAATGAGCCCGAACATTTATAACCAATTCGGCCGCGGAGGAAATCGCGCTGTCGTCCAGCCTCGTAACGATGTCGCCCTCCTTCAGCCCCGCGTTTGCGGCAGGCGAGCCGGGGACAACCTGCTCAATATACGCACCGGCTGTCACCTTAGAATTAAAACTCGAGGCGTTACCAGCATCAATGGTTCGCGACTGAACCCCGAGGAAGGCATGTTCTACTTCCTTCCCGTCCATTATCTGTTGCGCTATATTCATAGCATAGTTGCTCGGTATGGCAAATCCCACTCCAGAGGAACTACCGGAACTCGAATTGATAAGCGTATTGATGCCGATAAGTTTCCCTTCGGCGTTCACAAGCGCCCCACCCGAGTTGCCGGGGTTGATGGCGGCGTCCGTCTGAATCATATTCGCGTACACGTTGGTCCCACTCGTTGAGCGCATGGTCGTCGAGCGGAACAGCGCCGACACTATCCCCGTAGAAACCGACTTTTCAAGACCAAAGGGGCTTCCCAGCGCCATGACCCATTCGCCAACAACAACCTTGCTCGAATCGCCAATCTCAATGGGCAAAAGCCCCTTCGCGTCAACCTTCAAAACCGCAAGGTCGGAGGTGGGGTCCTCCCCCACCACGGTTGCCCTGTACTGCTCCTCCTGACTAAAGCGAACAAGGTATTCCGTGCCGCCCTCAACCACGTGGTAATTCGTCAGTATGTAGCCGTCTTCGCTGATGACAACGCCGGAGCCAAGCCCATATTCTTGGAGGTTGCTGCCGCCCCGCGAATCAGAATCATCGTAAAAGCCTCCCCGCGACGTGGTATAGACGTCGATGTTAACAACCGAGGGCAGCGTCTTTTCGGCAACTGCCACGGGAAGCGAGGCGTCCTCGGCGGGCGGGTTAATCGTCACATTTGTACCGTTATAACTCGGGCTCTGAGGCGTGTTAGCGACAGAAACAGGGGAAAAACCATCGGTGACAAGAAAGAGTATTCCCCCCGTCAAAGCCGCCCCAATCAGCACGCCGATGATGCCCATGAGAAAGGCCATGCCCTTCGAGGCGCCCTGACGTTTCTGGGGTTTCGCATGAAGCGAGCGTTGGGTCTGCTGGGCCTGCTGGGTCTGCTGTGTCTGATAGGTTTGTTGGGCTTGCTGGGCCTGCTGAGCCTGATAGGCCTGTTGGGTTTGCTGCGCTTGTTGGGCATGATAGGCCTGTTGGGCCTGCTGCGTTTGGTAGGTTTGCTGGGTTGGCTGGGCCTGCTGAGGACGAGGAGCGGCCTGTTGGTAGTAGTTCTGCTGGGACGAAACACCAGAATAGGGAGCAGCGTAGTGTTGCGGAGTACCCGTCTGCGACTGCGGCGAGTACGGAGACTGCTGTTGTGGGTACGGCGTTTGCGGCTGCGAATAGTGCGGGTACTGCGGCGTCTGCGGTTGCGGCTGCGGCGAGTACTGAGGATATGATGAGTACGATGCGCCTTGAGATGGCTGCACCTGCGGAGTTTGCGGAAGGGCGGCAGGACGCGGGGAATAGGGAGACTGCTCCTGAGGCTGTGCTGGCTCTTGTACCGGCTCCTGCGGCACGCGAGCCGCCTCTTGCGTTACCGCTGGCGGCTCCTGCGCCTCTTGCACCTCCGCTACCGCTGGCGGCACCTGCTCAAACTCTTTTAAGGGGTCGGGGGAGAGGGAAGAATCCGGAAAGACGGATTCAGAATCCTGTTGGTTGGAATCGACCATAATTCACCTCATGCTTGTCGTTTCTGCCGAATATACGAGGGTAACAATACCATGTGTACCTTAAAGAAAACTTAAAGCGAGCGCCTGTCAACAAAACCACAATCATCCCGTTAACGAACCGCCGCTTTAAGAACCACTTTGCGAAGTTACAAAGACTTACAAAGACTATTGTACGTGAAGCACTTGACAAAGGAGGAGATGACGGGAAAATAGCTTCAGACAAAAGAACTCATTTTGAGTATTCCCGAAACGAGGATTTCATGGCTGAAACTATCTACGAAGCGGTCGCTCAAGCCTTGGCAAGCCAGTTAAACATCGATTCGTCCGAAATCAAGCCTGAGTCGCTCATAGCCGATGACCTCGGCGCCGATTCGCTTGACGCGGTAGAACTCATACTGGCGCTCGAGGAAAGCTACAACGTAACCATCGACTCCGACGCCGAGAACCTCAAAACCGTAGCCGATGTCGTCACGCTCATCGAGCAACTAACAGCCTAAACCCTTCTCTAGCGCCCTCTAAACGCACAGGTCGCAATGTGGTCGTTCGCCACACCGATTGCCTGCAGATAGGCATAAAGTATAATTCTCCTAAAATCTTTAATAGGGATACCTACAAGTCCTCAAGATACACAACCGCCCCTACCCGTATATGTTCTTTCGATGACCGACTTCAACGGCGATTACAACGAGAACATCGTCATGTATCTCACAGTGTAGTCACCTGCGGGATGGCTGTCTCAAGAACATTCTTGTAAAGAGAAGAGCCCAGAAGACACAGAGTGAAAAGGCTATCGTCAGGGGAAGCGCTTCCAGTCCCTCCATAAGTATTGTGCCAATCCAAAAGGATGGTAGTGGCGCAAGCAGGTAGTGATAAGGAGCAGGAACGACCCATACCGCGATAAGCCCAAGCAAACTTACCCCCATCAGCTTCGAGAGCGCAAGGCCCTCCACGCGGGTCGCCGCTAGTGCGACGAGCATCATCGCGAGAGCGGCCCCCATCAACGTACTTATGAGCGAGCAGCAAAGTATTGTCATTGCCGATAGCTCGGAGATTCCAAAGACGCTGACAACGGCATTTGTCATCAAAAATGCCCACATCAAGGGGAGGCCTATGCGCGAAAGCAGGTAGGGGCAGCCCGCTGCGGGTGTAACGTGGTAGAAGGCGCTCAGACCGCCATCCCGTTCTTCTAACAGC